>CACXES010000092.1 GCA_902766745.1 uncultured Ruminococcus sp. | reverse complement strand
GTCCAAAAGTCACCAATAGGTAACTACAGCACAAAAAAGTGCGTACTTTACAGGTTATTGAAGCGGTGCTATACTGTAATCACAGAGAGGAAAAGACGAGCGGACGGCGTCTTTCCCGATGTGAAATTTTAATTCCATAGGAGGTAATCAAAATGAAAATCGCAGTAGTATGTGCAAACGGTAAAGAGGGACAGCTTATCACAAAGGAAGCAATAAACAGAGGCTTTGATGTGACGGCTGTTGTGAGAGGAGAAAATAAGTCAGAAGCAAAAAAGGCAATTGTCAAAGATTTATTTGACCTTACAAAAGATGATTTAAAAGGCTTTGAAGCAGTGGTTGATGCTTGCGGTGCTTGGACTCCGGAAACTCTGGACGTTATTCCAAACGCAGTGAAAAAGCTTTGCGAATTATTGACAGGAACAGACACAAGACTTCTTGTTGTCGGCGGTGCGGGCAGTCTTTATGTAAATAAAGAACACACTCTGACAGTTGCTGACGGCAAGGACTTTCCCGACGCTTTCAAACCGCTTGCGTCAGTACATCAGACTGCACTCAATTATTTGAGAGGGGTAAATGATGTTAAATGGACTTATATAAGTCCCGCCGCAGATTTTCAGGCAGACGGAGAAAAAACAGGCAAATACATTTTGGCAGGCGAAGATTTTACACTAAACGCAAACGGTGAAAGCATAATCAGCTATGCAGACTATGCAATCGCTATGGTTGATGAAATTGAAAAGGGCAATCACATTTGTGAGCGTATCAGTGTTGTAAAAGAGTAATTTAAGAAAATTCACCAAACACAACGCACCGCTTTTGACTGATTTTCAGGTCAAAGGCGGTGAAAAGGGTGCGGAGTGCCGGAGATAAATTCCGATACCTGTGTAACAGCTGAATAGTAACCATCGGCATAAAAGATTTTACATTAAAATTGCAATTATATATTGACAATCATCTATATATGTGTTATAATACATAGATGATTATTTATGTGAGGTGGGACGATGAAAAACAAATACGCCGAAACTGCTGAAGTATTTAAGGCATTTTGCGATGAAAACAGAATACGAATACTTGAAATGCTCCAAACAGGCGAAAAATGCGGGTGTAAGCTGCTTGAAGAATTAAATGTTACACAGCCTACTCTTTCACATCATATGAAAATTTTATGTGACTCGGGAATTGTCGAAGGACGCAAAGAAGGTAAATGGACTCACTACAAGATTTCAAATGATGGACGGAACAACGCATTAAAACTGCTTGAAAAAATTACAAGCACGAAAAATACTTGCATAGAAAAATGTTGTGATTAATTATAAAGCCATTTTATTACAATGGCTTTATATTAAGTATGATGCATAGATATATTTCTATTTATTTATGTTATGGGAGGCTATTTATGGAAGCAATTAAAACATCTTGGGATTTTTTTCAAAATCAAATCTTGGGTATGGGGTGGCTCAACGAGGTTATCGGGAACTTGCTTGCGGTATTCGGACTTGATTTAAACGGAAGAATCGGCGGCAGTATTCGTTTTTTCTTGTATGATACAATTAAAATTATGGTTTTGCTTGGCGTACTGATTTTGATTATCTCGTACATTCAAAGCTATTTCCCACCTGAGAGAAGCAAACGAATACTCGGAATATTTCACGGAATAGGAGCAAATACCGTTGCCGCACTGCTTGGAACAGTAACGCCGTTTTGTTCTTGCTCGTCAATTCCGCTGTTTATCGGATTTACAAGCGCAGGACTGCCGATTGGCGTAACATTCTCTTTTCTCATATCCTCGCCTATGGTTGACTTAGGCTCACTTGTTCTTTTAATGAGTATTTTCGGGTGGAAGGTCGCAGTCATCTATGTGATTGTCGGACTTGTAATTGCAATCGCAGGCGGAACCTTGATTGAAAAATTACATCTTGACAATCAGGTTGAGGAATACATCAGAAACGGCAAAGCCCTTGATATTCCGCAGAAGGAATTACATTTCAAAGACCGAATGAAATATGCATGGGAACAGGTTGTAGGAACTGCAAAGAAAGTGTTTCCGTATGTTTTGGTCGGCGTAGGTATTGGTGCAATTATTCATAATTGGATTCCGGAAGATATAATTGTTAGAATACTCGGCAGCGGAAATCCTTTAGGTGTTGTAATTGCTACTATTGCAGGTGTTCCTATGTATGCCGATATATTCGGTACAATTCCGATTGCTGAAGCACTGCTTGCAAAAGGAGCACAGCTCGGAGTAGTCCTCTCTTTTATGATGGGCGTAACAACATTGTCACTACCATCTATGATTATGCTCCGCAAGGCGGTAAAACCGAAGCTGCTCGGTATCTTTATTGCAATATGTACTGTTGGTATCATCGTTGTCGGTTACTTCTTTAACCTGATACAACCAATGCTTTGATTTGGTTATATATGTTTTTGCTTAAAAAATTTTTGGAGGTAATTTATTATGGCACTGTTTAATTTTGGAAAGAAAAAGGAAGAAGAAAAGAAAGCTCCCGCTTGCGCTTGCAGCTGCGGCTGTCCTACAAGTGAGGCAGAAGAAATTACAAGTGATTGCTGTCCCGAAGCAAAGGACGGTATTTGCTGTGTAAAGGTCTTAGGCGCAGGGTGCAAATCCTGTCACGAACAATATGAAAATGCAAAAGAAGCTGTAAAGGCAATGGGTTTATCCGTGGAAGTAGAGTATATCACCGATATGCAAAAAGTAATGGAATACGGCGTTATGAGCATGCCCGCTCTTGTGGTCAATGAAAAGGTTGTGTCTATGGGCAAGGTGCTGAAAGTTGCCGATGTAGAAAAACTATTGCACAAATTAGGCTTCTAAAGGGGGCGTCTATCTATGAGCAAAGAGAAAAGTGCTATCAGTGTCTTTCAGAGGTATTTGACCGTTTGGGTTATTATGTGTATGGCTATAGGCGTTCTGATTGGAAAGTTTCTTCCGCAGATATCTGACTTTTTGAACCGCTTTGAATATGCAAAAGTATCCATTCCTATGGCAATCCTCATTTGGTTAATGATATATCCGATGATGATGAAAGTCGATTTTAAAAGCATTAAAAATGTCGGTAAAAATCCGAAAGGTCTATTTGTAACTTGGATAACGAACTGGCTTATCAAGCCTTTTACGATGTACGGTATTGCAAGTCTGTTCTTTTTTGTGGTTTTCAAAGCATTTATTACACCCGACCTTGCAACAGAGTATTTGGCAGGTACGGTATTACTTGGTGCGGCTCCCTGTACGGCTATGGTTTTTGTATGGAGCAGTCTGACAAAAGGTGACCCGGCTTACACCGTAGTACAAGTAGCAACCAATGACTTAATTATCCTCGTTGCTTTTATACCGATTGTTAAGTTTCTGCTCGGTGTTTCCAATGTTTCCGTCCCGTGGGACACTTTGATTTTATCAGTGATATTGTTTGTTGTTATTCCGCTTGCCGGAGGGATGCTTACACGATACCTTGTGACAAAGAAAAAAGGTAAGGAATATTTTGAAAACACCTTTGTAAAGAAATTTGACGGAATCACAACCATAGGGCTTTTGCTGACGCTGATAATGATTTTCTCATTTCAGGGAAATGTCATTTTGGAAAACCCGCTGCACATTGTTTTAATTGCCGTACCGCTGATTTTGCAGACCTTCTTAATCTTTGCCATTGCCTATGCTGCTTGCAAGCTTTTGAAGCTGCCGCACAAAATAGCCACCCCTGCGGGAATGATAGGTGCGTCTAACTTTTTTGAGCTGGCGGTTGCAGTAGCTGTTGCTTTATTCGGCACGACATCTCCTGCGGCACTTGCAACAACGGTTGGTGTGCTGACCGAGGTTCCTGTAATGCTGTTTCTTGTGAAAGTAGCGAACAGCACGAAAGGATGGTTTAAGAATGGGTAAGAAAAAGGTTGCTTTTATCTGCGTACACAATTCCTGTCGCAGTCAGATGGCAGAGGCTCTCGGCAAGCACCTGTTAGGCGATAAATTTGATTTTTACTCCGCCGGAACGGAAACCAAACCGCAAATCAATCAAGATGCCGTAAGGCTGATGAAACAGCTTTACGGTATAGATATGGAGCAAACGCAATACAGCAAAACCTTTGATAAAATACCTACTCCGGATATTGCAATCTCAATGGGATGTGATGTCGGGTGTCCGTATATTGGTAGAGCCTTCGATGATAATTGGGGACTGCCTGATCCCACCGGAAAAAGTGATATCGAATTTAAAAAAGTAATTGATGAAATTAGAATAAAAATCCTTGAGTTAAGGCAACATCTGAGCAATAAATAACAGCTTTATAACCTGCTGTTAAAACGATCATTACGGGATTTCATTGTTAAATGCACCGCTTTTGACCTAAAAAAGAGGCAAAATCGGTGCATTATTTTTAAGAGAAAAGTTTCGTTGTAAAAATTTTTTGCTGTAAAATATATATGTGTGTAGGTATGAAACGAGTTAAAAAAATGAAAGTGTCGCATGATAAAACGTGTACGATTTTCTTTAAAAACGGTCAAAGTGTCAATGTGAATATATAACAGTCCGTAAAGTACATATACAATACTTAAAAATACTAAAACATAAAAGCCCCGTTGAATATTCAAACGGGGCTTTATCGTCAAGCATTCCCGCTTGGCAGATTGTTTATTTACTTATTTGCTTCAATAAATCTTTGCAGAATTGCCGCAATTTCTGCTCTTGTTGCATTATCAAGGCGTAAGCATTTAACTATAAATTATACTATTTATACAATCAAGTTACCGAATCTGATAAGGTGAAATAAATCAACCTACTTGATTGTTATTCGAGAATGAATTTCATCAATAAACGCTTATGGTTATGGAAAGCAATTTTATTGTGGTCAAGCATTGTGAGAACCTTCTGAAATTCTCACGAAGAACAGAAAACCAGCTTATCCAATGGGCACACAGATATGGTCACAAGCAGAATGCAGAGTTTTTTCGATTGGCAGAAACTTCATCGATTCATATCACTGTTCCGCCGTTTTATGACATCGTTTGCCTCTGCATCAGCTGTGAAAAGACCGGACTGGTATGCATCAGCGTTTCATAATCCCCCTCTGCAGCAATGTTGCCCTAATCAATGACTAAAATCCTATCGCAGTTTTTTAGAGTAGACAGCCGATGAGCGATGATAATTTTCGTGGCATCCAGTTTATGTAATGCTTTCATAACATCTACCTGACGGATATTATCCAGTGCACCGGTTGCCTCATCAAATATCACAAGCTGCGGATTTCCTACGATGGCACGAGCAATCAAAAGCCTTTGCTTCTGACCGCCGGACAATGGACAGTTTTCCTCTGATACAACCGTATGTATCCCCATTGGCATTGCCTCAATATCACCGATAAGTCCTGAAAATACGATTGCCCGTTCCACTTCTTTTGGTCCTGCAGCCAGATTGGTCAGTGTAATTTCTTTGGTCGTCCTCGTAGCTTATAAAGATACGGTCATTTGTCGAGGCGAACTTCTGCGGATTTAAAACGAGCGTCGCCTTGTTGGTTATACGGTCAAAGCCTGTGTAGCGGTCAATGACCCTATCCTCTCCGTTGGCATTTTGCACTGTTCTGCCCACAAGATATAATCCCTTCTTGACCTCATAAAGCTTATCCCAGTCACTTGACGGATTTTTCTTTTTCCACTCGTCAATCGCCTTTTCGATAAGCTCTGCCTGTTCTGCCTGACGTGCCGTAAAATCACAGTTTTCCCGCACTCTTCCGTTTTCGTCGACTATCGTAAAGTCCGCACCCGTAAGAACGTCAGCCGCTCCGCTTTCGGGCATCTCTACCTGTGCCTGTACTATAAGGATTTTATCCTTTATAAGTATCGTATTATCTCTTAAATTATCCTCGCCGTTGTAGCGTGCCGAAAGAGATTTAGGCATATATACATCATAGGACGGAATACGCAGATCACTCCTAAAACGCTCCGGTGCGATATTTCCGACATAGACCGTTCTCGAACTGCCGCCGTCACTGTATGTAAGCATCGGAGCAATGTTCCCGTCCGCCTCAATGTTGCTGTCGGACATATCCATCTCAAAATTGCCGTTTGCATCCGTTTTTGCGGAAACACCGCCTATTGTGACATTCACTCCCGAAACAGGCTTTAGATTTCCCGCCGGAATTTTTGTGCTGTTGTCGGTTACAAGGTCATAAAAGCTTCTTGTGTCTATTCTGACAGTGCCTTTTCTTATTCCCGTTGTATCAAGCGTTTTCTTTTTAAAACCGTAGCCGATTGTTGTGCTGCCGTTCCACGCACTGCCGCAGTAAACATCACCCGACACCGTAAAATACCGCTGTCCGCTGTCGTCGAGCTGTCCCTCGGCAATTTCGTCATTGTCTATAATACCGTCACCGTTTAAATCACCCGATAAATCCCACCATGTAACGGTGTAGCCGGCAGG
>CACXES010000091.1 GCA_902766745.1 uncultured Ruminococcus sp. | reverse complement strand
TCTTACCCTCTCTTGCGACAGCTTGTCCATTATATCACCATTTCCCGACTTTGTCAACCCCTTTTTTATTTTTTCTTGAATTTTTTTCTGTTTTTTCCGGATTATTGTATTTCAAAAATAATTATGGCTCAAACTTTCACACATTGATAGCCTTTTACATATTATATTCACGAGCAACTGCTTAGGGCGAGAGTGTAAACACAATAAATTGAAAGGATGATATATATGTGCGGAATAGCCGGTTGGCTAAATTTTGGAGAAAATATATCAGCCAATGAAAAAGTTTTCAATGCAATGTCCAAAACCCTTGAACGCCGCGGTCCGGATGACGGTGGGATGTATATCTCGCCGAATGTTGTTTTGATGCACCGCCGTCTTGCAGTAGTAGACATTGAAAACGGAAAGCAGCCCATGTATAAAACCCACTATGGGAACGAATACATAATTGTCTATAACGGAGAGATTTACAATACCCCCGAACTTCGGCGCGAATTATCGGCTCTCGGTCACAGGTTCAGCGGGCACTCTGACACTGAGGCTTTGCTTTCGGCTTATATTGAATGGGGCGAAGATTGTCCTGTACATCTGAACGGTATTTTTGCCTTTGCAATATACGATAAAAGAAACAAAAAACTATTTTGCGCCCGTGACCGTGCCGGTGTAAAGCCCTTCTTCTATCACTCGTGCCGCAGAGGCTTTATTTTCGGTTCCGAAATCAAGACCCTGCTTGCACATCCTGATGTAAGCTCTGTTGTTGACAGAAACGGGATAGGTGAAGTATTTCTCATCGGTCCGGGACGAACTCCCGGAAGCACCGCCTTCTGCGATATATCCGAATTAAAGCCCGGGGAATGTGCCGTTTATGACAGTGACGGCTTGAAGATTCGAAGCTACTGGAGCCTGTCCGCCTTAGAGCATACTGACACCTCAGAGGAAACCGCAGAAAAAATACGTTTTCTTGTCACCGACTCGATCCGGCGTCAGCTTGTATCAGATGTTCCGCTGTGCTGCTTTTTATCCGGCGGTCTTGATTCAAGCATAATCTCCTCTGTCGCATCCGGAGAATACAAATCGTACGGCAGATGTCTTTCAACATACTCTGTCGACTACGTTGACAATGCCAAATACTTCAAGGCTAACGTTTTCCAACCGAACAGTGATGATCACTACATTAATATTATGTGCAACGATATCGGCAGCAAGCATACCAAGGTTATCCTTAACAACAATACGGTCGCAGATGCTCTGTATGCGGCAACCCTCGCCCGTGATCTGCCCGGCATGGCAGAGGTAGATTCCTCGCTTCTGCTTTTCTGCCGCGAGGTCAAAAAGACTCACACTGTCGCAGTATCAGGTGAGTGCGCCGATGAATATGAACACGCATGATAACATCCATATAACTTAGCCTTGCAGGTTTTCCTGTGAGGCTTTTTCTTCATTAATAATACATAGCCTTTATCTATTATTTGCAACAATTTTAATATTACCTATATAATATACTGATATGGCACACTATGACACCGCAATATGGGTATAATATAAAATATATAGGTGGTGTAATTATGATCAATATTACAAAAAGTAAAATAAAATTCAAAAAAATTATCCTACGGGGAAAATTTTTCTTGCATAATTTAATAAATTGTTGTATTATAAGAGTACAAGAATTAAAGAAAGGAGTATTAGGCATGAGAAAGATTACGGTTTTCGATGTAGCTGCATATGTGTTGAATAAATTATCAGGAAAAGAGATTACAACCATGAAACTTCAAAAATTAGTATATTATTGTCAAGCTTGGTCTTTGGCATGGGATGACGTTCCTCTTTTTGCCGAAGATTTTGAAGCATGGGCAAATGGGCCTGTGTGCCGTGAATTATTTGAAAAGCACAAAGGTAAATTTCTTGCCAATATAGATATGTTTTCTGATGCGGACATATCTATATTTAACGATACTCAAAGAGAAACTATGGATATTGTAATTCGTGATTTAGGCGACAAATCTCCGCATTGGTTAAGCGAATTGACACACTCGGAACGTCCGTGGCAAGAAGCAAGACGTGGCTATGCTCCGGGAGAATCATGTAGCGTAATAATCTCCAAAGAAGTCATGCAAGAATATTATGGTGGTCTATCATAATGGGAAAAAATAAAAGTAAATCATCTGCAATATCAAAAAATATAACAATAGATAGCAAAGCTGTCCAACACAAGACCTTTAATGCATCAAAGAAAATTGTCCATGCTCATTCTCCGGAAGGCTTTGACTCCAGGCAGCCTGCATGGCGTTTTTCGAAAGTTGCTAAACCAGACAGTAAGTGGGCGGTTTACCAAATTGACGGCAACGATATAAAAATCAACCTTGATTTGATTAACAAATTATCGCTTTTTGAAAAAATGACATGGGCTGATATCAAAAAATCGCCGAAGCATTCGAGCCATTATATTCCAATTCAAAATTTGGCAAAAGAAGCTCAGGCAGAACTTCGCAAACTCAATTTCTGGGAATATGAGCAGCATATATTTTCTTTAAGATTAAATGGTACACAACGAATATGGGGCTTCTTATATGAAGGAATCCTTGATATAATTTGGTATGACCCCAACCACGAAATATGTCCGTCATACAAAAAACATACATAACAAAACGTCCCACGAGATTTATCCGTGAGACGTTTTTCTTTACTCTTGACTATACGGCACAATCCGCACCAAGCGCTCATTTTTTAGATTTCTTCGTGTCAACCTCAACTCCGCGACCCTTCAATATCTCAGCCTTAGCTTCACCTTAGCTTCATCTCTTGCCGCACCTGCGTTTCAGCTATTCGGTTTTGGCGGTTGCTTTGCCTAAATATTGTTTTTTAAGCACATTCTTTTTATATTTAGACATATATTCCTTTGCAGCTTCTTTTGCCATTTCACAACTCTCAACGGAATCACCGCCATACTGTTTACGAGCATTTTCAATGGCCATCAAATACTCGCTGATATATTTGTGGTATTCCTGCGGCGTCATTTGATAAACATATTTTTGCTTGTCAACTGTCCACTCTAACGATGAGCTTGGCAATTCATCGAAAATTACATTTTTACTTACTGTTGCCGAACCGTCAATACTATTCAGCATATTAGACTGTGATGTGGTATTTTCATAATTCCAACTGTTCAGGTTTTTCAGTAAGTACGCTCGACCATTTCTCTGTTCTTCTTCCGGGAGAGCCTTTATAGCTTTGTTCATTCCTGAAATATAGCTTGTTATAACACTGTTCTTTTCGTACTCAATAGCATCGCTAATAGAGCCGCTATAATTAAAGGCTTTTTCCGCTTTTTCCTGATTCTCATACAGTCTATTCAATACATCGGTTGAATAGTTGCTGTCGGAAATAAACTTATTACGCAGTCCGAACGATGTATCTCTGCGACTTTCACTCATCGGAAACAGTGCTTTGTTTGCCTGACCGAGAATACCTGTGTAGGACGAAATAATATGATCAATCTTTTTCGGAGACATATCCAAATGCCTTGCAAGTTTTGTCTGTCCTAATTCATACGCAAGTTTTGAGGTGCTTTCACTATAACGCTCATTGCTTGGAATATATTTATCATATGACCCCTCGATAGGTGTTCCCTTAAAGTCCTGATTAAACCCTACATCTACCAAACCACCTAATACTGTACTACCTAAAACGGAGTGTACTGCATCTACCGGATCAAGTGTATCAGGAAGCATAGGCGGTAACAACTGTGAGCCTAAATAGCTACCGAAATCATAAAAAGCATTTTCATTTTCACCGAACAAATACTCGATTGTTCTTTCCGTGAATGTATCAAGCAAGGCATTTTCTCTCGGCTTTGGTAAGGAAATGAATTTTCCATCTCCTATTGCGTAGTTATAAAAATTGTTTTTCTTATAACTTGACAGGTTCTTGTAACCTTCCTCGTCAACCTCTTTGTTATAGAGATAGCCAAGAATACCCATTATAAGAGCGTGCAACAACCATTTCAGTAATGTTTTATATCGCTTTTTCGGGTCCTTTGCAGTAATCGTTCTGAATGTTTTGTCAAGACCTTGAATAGCCGCATTGTTAAACATTATGATTTTATTGGTTGCTTTTGCAGTGTCGCCCTTTCCACTTCTCTTAAAGTTGGTAGTTATATCACTTGCGTTGAATATAGCTTCCTGTAAATCGCCGTCAGCTTTTAAGGTTCTCTGAAATTCTGCAAATCTCGGTACACTTTCTATTGCATCATTTATTGATGCGACAGTTTCTACCGGGTGTCTGAATATGGAGTATGCTAATCTTCTTGCTTTTCCCATATCCTTTTGAGAGACTTTACGGAGTGTCTTTGATATGCTTTCAATATTTGCCGACAGTTCCGAAGAATAACCGCCGCCCATAGCCTTATACTGCTTGTAGCTTTCGCTGTTAGCAATAATGCCGCCAAGAGCTTTTATATACTGAGTAGCAAAGGTAACAGGATTGTTTATTTCAGATAATTTATAAGCTGTGCCGAAATCTCGCAGAGCGTTAGTTGCTGCAAAAATAGGATTGTTTTGTGTAATGAGTAATTTCATAGGCTGCATAATTGCGTTCATTACTCTTAATAATCCCGATGTCTGCTGTGGTGAAAGTTCAGCAACAGAGTTATAAAAAGCGTCATCGTGAATCTGATAGTATGACGGAGTGCCGGCCTTTAATACGGTAACAATCTTTTTGTTTGCATTTGCAACAGGGGTAAAGTCTGCGACAGCATTACCAAATATTTCATCGAATAAATCACTTACCGCAAAATAGTCCTCGCCTGAGCTTACTGCTTGTTGCAGCGCATCTGTAAACCGTTCTTTTTGTGATGTAATATCAGTAAAGTGCGGTATCATATCAGGTTCAACTTTTTCCATAAACTGCCCGAAGCCGTCAACTGTATCGGCGTAGTCTGCCCACATACCCATTACCTGATTACGCATTGCAAACTTAATCATTTTTTCAGTGTTGCGGATAATACTTTCAGTAGGACTGATTATCAAAGCCCCGCTACCTTTTGCCCTCATAATAGGTGAGCGTTGATTTGCAAATGTACCCTTTGCAAATCCCGACTTTTTACCGACTGCCCTATAAAAAGGAACATAAGACGGATATTTTCTGTTGAGTGTTGACAGCATTTCTTCTGTCATACCACCTGCAGGAATAACAAAGTGCTTGATTACATTGTTTTGGTATTCGTAGAGGTTTTCAGCGGCAGTTTTGATTTCAGGGTGTGCCTCTTCAATCTCTACAATCTGCTTTTTAATTTCCTCAACATTCTCCAATGTATCATCTGCAAATACTCTTTTAGCTGTTACATCTTCCTGTTCGGGTGCAATCCACTCTAACGAATGACGAAGTACAAGATATTTGTCAAGGAGCTTTACATTCTTTGAATCAACCATACCTATGCTGTCAACAAAGGATTTAGCATCTACAATGTTACCATCTAAATCTCGAAAACCCTCGCATATCAAGAAATTAGCGACTGCGTGGGCATTGAGTGAATTTGTTGCAAGTATATAGGCGTTATTCTTGCCCGATAAGGTCTGACCGGTTACATCTTCTACATAATCAACTGCTTGTTTCTGCGGGTGGAACGCATCAACCCAATCAGAATACCATTTATGCCATTTATCCCTGAAAGATAACTTTTCTTTTTTCTGTGAGCTTACAATAGCTGCATCGTATCTTTCTGAAATATTGTATGACAGATATTCATTTACAGATGAAGCAATTTCATTGAGCGATTTTAAATCCTCTTTGGAAAGGGTGCTTATAAAGTCTGAATAGAAATCCGGGCAAAGTCTGTTTGCGTCATTTGTATTCTTTAGGTATATTCTTATAAACTCTGCAACAGCTTCGCTATTTTTAGCGTTTGCCGGATATTGTTTCAAAAATTCTTCCGAAACAACCTTGCGTAATTCTTTCACGCTTTCCAATTTGCTTAAATCGTACTTTTTGTTGAGGTGGTGTCCCAACTCGTGAGAAATAGTAGGCAGGTTATTTGCAATTCTTGTTCTTATGGTTTCGGGTTTATCTTTGTATATGCCTGTTGCTTCTCGGTCTGTAACCTTGCCTGTTGCAACAGGAATACCAAATTTGTCCCTAATGCCCTTTACAATATCTGCAATATTAACCTTGCTGTCCTTGTTTCCATCTACACGCTCCGTAGTCCAACGGCTTATGCTGTCATTTTCAGCTATATCTTTGCTGCTGTGAACAGTGTCGCTGCTTTCGGTTTCTTCTGTTTCTGCATTTGCAGCAGCCGCAGTTTTCTCGCCGTAATGCTCGTAGCGATATGTGATGTCCTTTTGCTTTTCAAGAGCTTCGGTCAATTCATTTTCTTTCTCAAAAGGCTTTTGAACTTCTTGCTTTGCAAATTCCAAATCGGTTTTAAGGGTTTCAGCTTTTTCTCTTACTCTTGTAAGCTCCGCATCTAACCTGTTAAGAACACCTGCAAATCTTGCTATGTTGTTACCATTTCCGGCATACTCAACGCTGTATTCGTTAGCACCTTTGAGAACAACAGAGTAATTCATACCGCCTGTATCGCCTTTGAACATAATATCAAAGCCGTTGTATGTGCCGAGCTTTGTATATTGTCCGTTCTTTGGTGCTATTTTTACAGCTTCAGCGAAAGCCTTGTTTGCTTCTGTTTGCTTTTCAAAGGTTTTACCTTTTACTGAAATCTCCGCTTTGTTACTGTGTTTATCCCTTAAAGCGATGTCTTGTTCAATTCTTTGTGCGTATTCAGTGAGCTGTCTTATCTGACCGGGGTTTTTAGCAACCGCATCTTCGTAACGGTAATGCTCACTCATATAGTTTTGCTTTAAGACTTTAAGCCTTTTTACCTCTTTGTCTATGTCGATTTTTTCTTTTACAAGGGGATTGCCGGAAGTAATCGCCATGGCTGTTGCAGGGTCTATATCAGCGGTTACATCTTCTAACTCGTCAACGGCCTCGCCACGCAAAGCTCTGTTTATCATTTCGCCCTTACGCTCTAATGCCTGCCATTTGTAACTGTCAAAAGTATTACCCTGTAAGTATCGGTAGATTTTAACCTTTTTGTTTATATTACCTTTTCTACGACCACGAGCCATACTCTGCTCTAAGTCTGCAGGATTATATGTAACCGTGGGGTAGTGTATTGCAACAACACGCTCCTGCACATTAAGTCCCTCTGCCATTTTTGCCGAGGTTCCAATGAGAACACGAACTTCGCCGGAGTTCACCTTTGCATACAGTTCTTCAAGCTGTGCATCGTTCTGATTTTTCATAATGACAATTTCATTTTCAGGTATGCCAAGCTCAATAAGTTTTTGTCTGATGTCTTTATGAACATTGAATGAATATACATCACCTGTACCTGCACCACCATCGCAGAATATAAGCTGTGTACCTTTAATGTCAGCAAAGGATTTGTAATTGTCCAATACATAATTACACATTACATTAACTTTGCTGTTCTCGTATTCCAATTCTTCCACTGAATAATCTTTGAATGGGTTATACTCTGAATCAGCACCGGCTAACATTCGTGTGTCAAGAGCCGCAGCGCTGCCCATTGTCATTACTTTGCCGTAAACGCTAAGTGCTTCGCTCCTCTTAGCGGTAGCAATCGCCTTGGATATTGCCTGTTGCACTGCACGATGCACTTCAGTACCCTCTATTTCCACAGGAATAAACTCTATGCTGGGTAAATCTTTTACAACATCATCAGTAAACACAACATCTGCAAACTGTCTATACATACCAATCATTTCAGTAGCATTGAAAAAGCTCTTGATAATCTGAGTTGATTTATCTTTGATTCTGCCGTCAATACCGACCTCAGTCTGTGTTTCGATGTTGGCAAAGGTGTTTACCCACTCATCGAGCGAGTGTATTCCGGCATCTTCTAAAATGTCAGGACGGACCATACGCATCATATTGTAGATTTCAGAAACAGTGTTTGTGATAGGTGTGCCTGTACCAAATATGATTTTTCCATCAATGGAACGCATATAATCTAACTTCATCAGCATATCGTTAGCTTGCTGTGACGAGCCGCCTTTTGAAAGACCCTTGATATTTAATCTTGACGGTGTAATGATACTTTTGTAATTATGAGCTTCGTCAACACAGATACAATCAAAGCCGAGTTTTTCAAACTCAATACCATTTTCATCTCTTTTTGTTTCGGAGTTTACGGTTTCGAGTTTTCTTAAAAGACCATCACGCAATTTTGTAAGCCTGTTCATTTCTCGCTTTGATGTATTTCTGTCGAATTGGGCTTCGGTGATTTGTTTATCTAATTCCTCTACCTGTTCGTTAATGTAGTTTGCTTGAAGTTCCGCACCAACAGGAATCTTAGTAAAGGTATTTTTGCCGACAAGAACAATATCCCAATCGTTAGAGTTTACAAGGCCGAGCATTGTTTGTCTTTTCTTGTTGGCGGTATCAATCACAAGAACCTTTGCATTAGGATATGCCTGTGCAATGTCGTTTTTGAAATCCACAACCTTATTGTTAGGTACGACCATTGCCGTTTTATTGACAATACCCATTCGCTTTGCTTCCATAACAGATGCAATCATTTCAAAGGTTTTACCTGTACCAACACCGTGAGCAAACAGCACATTTCCGCCGAATAAAGCACGAGCAATACCTTTTTTCTGATGAGGATATAATTTAGCTCTTAAATCTTCGTCCATCGATTCAAATGAGAGATTTTCAGCTATGCGTGCAAAATCAAGCGGTCTGTAATTGTTATACATACGATTGTATTTATCAACAATAGCAGTTCGTCTTTCACTATCTCTGAATATCCAATTTTCAAAAGCTAATTTAATATCTTCCGCTTTTTGTCTTGCGACTTCTGTCATTTTAGGATTATACACAGTAACAGATGTACCGTTTTGCTTTAGGGTATCGGTAGCTGTAATCTCACTGTCATTTAAAATTTTCTCAAGAAGCTGAATAGCATTAAATTTTTCGCAGCCATACTTCACATTAAGAATATCGCCGTATCTTGACCTACCTGCGCCGTCAACAGTCCAAGTTCCTGCACTGTTTTTTGACACGGCTATTCTTTCGTGAAATACCTCTCGTGAAAACTGTTCAATATACTCTGTATCAATATAGTTTGCACCAAGTTTAATATTGATAGATGACGCATCTTTTGGAGTAGGTATTACTCTTTCAAGCATTTCCTGTTGTTCCTTAAATTCAGGCTTGCCCTTTACTTTTTCCAACTTCTCATAAATGTTGCCGGACAAGTAAACATCGGTGAGAACATAATCGCCGTCAGGAGTAAATACAATTTCGCCCTTTAATTCTTCCGCAAGCTGCTTTTCGGTTTTTCCTGTAAGCTCCTGCATACGAGCAAAATCAACTTTTCCACTTTCATTAAGTGATACAATCAGTGCATCAGATGCAGTGTCAACACTTGTAATTCTTTTCTTTTTCAGAGTATCTTTTTCAAATAATTCAGACTTTTCTATCTGTTTCGCCTTTGTGTTATACTTTTCAAGGCCGCTAACCAAATAGTAATCTGCATCTGCTTCAAGAAAAGTGTTATCCCGATTTGTATTAGTCTTAAAACTCAATTTCTTTTTGCCATCACCTGTAATAGCACCGTGCTTTTTAGCAAAATTCTCATAGGCTTTTGAAAGAGATTCACGTAAAGATTTAATATCGGCATCAGATACGTCTCTAATTGAATATGTGCCGTCAGCATTTTTCACTGTTTCGCCGTTGCTATATGCAGCAAGCAATTCCTTGTACGCATCTCTTACCGCCATATAATCACGGACAATCTGTGATTTTGTTCCGTTAGCTATGGCCGTCGCAGTGCCTGCTCCGTCATCTGCGTATATCTTGCCGTCTTTCTCAAAAAATCTCGGTTTGGAGCTTGTTGTAACAATAGTTTCGATAGGTTTTAAGTCTATGTTGCCGGAAATCAATCCTTTCGGGAGTTTACCCATAGCTTTATTCAGCTTATCGTAAAAATTACCATCGTCAAGCACTGTTGTTATTTCGCCCCAAGCGTTTGTACCTTTTGCAAGAGTACCCAATATATTTTGAGGATTTTTAACAAAATACTCATTCAAACGCAGTCCGCCAGCGGTAGTTGTAACATTCAAGATACTGTCGCCGACAGGTTTAGCACCGTCTGCACGCTTTCTGAGGATAAGTAGGTCTGTTTGAACATCGGTACTTGCATTCCTCGAAAACACACCGGCCGGCAGTTTATAGCAAGCAACAACATCAGCTCTGTCCATAATGGCCTGCCTTGCATCCATTCCGTAACTGTCAAGGGTACCTGCACTTGTTATAACGGCAACGACACCACCGTCACGCACTTTATCGAGCGAAGATATAATAAAGTAGTTGTGTAGTGCATAGCTCTTTTTGCCGTATCTGATTTTCTCATTACCAAAAGGCACATTGCCAATAACCATATCGAAAGAGCTGTTTTTAATTGCGACATCTTGGAAAGGTTTATTGATTACTGTTGCACCGGGATATAGGTACTGTGCAATTCGTGCCGTGTAGCTTTCAAGTTCAACACCTGTAAGTGCAGACTTTGCACTCATAGCAGACGGCATTCTGCCGAAGAAGTTGCCAACGCCCATTGAGGTTTCTAACACATTGCCGCCCTTAAATCCCATACGCTTCAAGCCGTTATACATTGCATCTATAACGCCTGTCGGTGTGAAAAATGCACTGGATGTTGAGGTTTGCATATTTCTAAGCTGCTCCCCATTAAACAGATTTAGCATTTTTTGTCTTAATGCCCAAGATACATTTCGGGTATCAATACCGCCCCAACCTTTATACTTTGCAAGGATTTTCTTTTCCTCTGCTGTTGCAGGTCTGCCCTCATTTTCCAAAGCCAAAAGCAGTTCAATAGCTGCAATGTTATCTTCTGCACTCGGACGGGTATTGTCGAAATCTGCGGCAATATCATCTGTAATAATAAAATTGTTCTTATTAGACGGTCTTTTCTTTTCAACAAATTTATCTACTGTATCAATCGTTTCAGGAGCTTCTTCGGTTAGTTCTGTTCCATTTCCTGAAGCTTCTGATACAGCATCTTCTGCATCATTTCTTCCGTAAACTCTCTCGCTATCATTTCTGACATCGGGTCTGTTTCCGTCTGTGTCAGTTGATTCCGATAATGTTTCTCTGCTATTCTTCCTATGCTGTCCGTCATCTTCTTCAGTTGTTTCTTGTTCAGCAGTTCCATTAACTCCGGTGTGTAATCTTCCACCATCAACGCCGCTTTCTCTTGCCAATACTTCTGATTGCGATTCAACATTTTCTGCACTCTCCTTTATAACGGTATAATCTGTCTTTTCCTTAAAGAGTTCATAGGGCAGTATAACTGAAAGCTCCGGTCGAAAAGCGTTTTTGTCAACATTTTCAAAATCAATCATCGTTGAATCAATGTTAACGCATTTCCACTGTTCGCCGTCAAACTCCAATATGTCGCCAACTTTGAAATCTTCCTTTGTTTTTTCTGATACCATTGTATCACTTTCAGGCTGATTTTTCAATATATTTTCGTTATTAGCCGGCTTATCGGCATTGTTTACTTCAATATCCGCCGGAGCTTCTGATGATGCGTTATCGTCGCTATAAAATCCTGTTTTTGTGATTTTTTGATACGCCAAATTATTAATGATTAGATTTTTGATTTTATCGAAGGCCTCTTCGGAATTTACCTTCCCGTTTACGACATCAATCATAACGTCGGCAACATCATAAAACCCGTTTTTGGTAACTGCCATAACCCAAAGAAGTGTTTCGCTGTTTAACGAGCTTAACTCCTCTGAATCAACAATGTCACTCCCCGTAAAATTAGGATTACTTAATATTTTTGTCCTTTTTAATGTAAAGGCTATATTCACCAAATCTTTTATTACTGCGTCAGAGATTGGCTTAGTATAGCTTTTTCTTATTGTCGTTACTGCATTGCCATATCTCTCGCGCAATTTTCTATATAGCTCTTTACCCGAAACACTCACCTCGGTGTTTGAATCAGCCTTTGTTGCTCCGCCGTTAGCCTCTGCGGATTGTGTTTCGGTAGATGTGGTTTCGCCTGTATAACCAAAGAAATCATTAAAAACTTTAAGCTCCTTTTCACCGGGTTCAGTCTTAAATACAAAACCGGGAATTGCTTTTCCGTCAGGAGTTTTTGTAAAGCGTGAATAATAACCGCCTACGGATTTCACTTTACTGCTTAACGCTTTGTATTCTTCAGGTGAAATTCTGTCTTTAAGTGTTACAACCCATATATCGTTACCGGTTTTTGTATGCGTTGTAGCGATAAGCTCACACTTATCTATTAAATTTAAGGTATCATTTTCTGTATCGTTGCGTGCACTGCTGTTGACAATATCGTTATCTTGTGATATAATATTGTTAGAAGCTGTACTACTGGTCGTTTCGGGCGTAGGGGAAAGGGCATCTGCATTTTCCGCAGTAGCAAGGCTTCTTTTTTTATACATTGTTTGTATTGCGATATCGTGATGTTTTCTCGATACATAAGCCACTACATAATTTTTGCCGTCAATGGTTTTTTCAAATAAGAGAGCTGGTTTGCCCTCGTATTCTTTCTCTGATAAGTTAACATCATCGGGATTTGTAATAACAGACGGAATGTTTTTCAAATCATCTGTTGTTATAGGCTCTTGACCCCTTGTAGCTTCTGCTTCTTCATCGCCGTGTGAAGTGAGCAGAATTTTTCTTATCTCATATCCTTTAAGTGCGATATTGTGACCTGACACATCAACGCCTGTTTTATCAAGCACCATCTGTGCAGTTGCATCAGGAATTTTACCAAAGTATATTTTCTTGTGAGTGTCCTCATTATTCAAAACTCTTTCAACAAAGGATTCAAACTGTTCGTCACTTTCATATACTATAATTGTATTGCTGTTTTCCCAATTCTGTTTTTCCTTATCAGTATAAGGGACGGCACTTTCATTTTCAGGCGTTTCCGTTACGGAATCAGTCTTATTTTCAACAACATTGGTATTTTCCGAAACGCTGTCAGGTGTTTCTGTTTTGCTTATGACAGATTTTCTGTGTGAAAAATGTTCACTTGCTATATCATCGCCAAAACCGCTGTCAATGTATTTCTGCAAAACTCTTTTTGCTTCTTCGTCATAATTTATCATATCACGGATTTCGGATATTGTCTTTGCCGGATTATCATCTACCAAAGCTTCAATAAAATCGCTTGCTGCCCGCGTACTGTAAGCAATAACGGTTTTACTGTTTGGTGCAAACCATACTACATCGTGAGACGGCCAATCAGCTTTTTTTGTCCTAACAATTTTATTCTTCTTGCCGATATCTTTTGGTGTATTACCAGTAATAACTTTTATCACCTTTTTACCATCGTCTTTGAAATATCCCGAAAATTTTTCTATCGTTCCTGTATTTTCATATTCCGCTTTTATATTTTTAGCAAACACTTCAAGTCCGTTTGATACATTGTTTCTTTTTGCTATTTTCAAAATGTCAAGCTTTGCTTCCGGATAAAGCGTGTCATTTAAAGCATTTACAACTGGCGTAATTTCGCCCTCTGCCATAGCAATATCGGTCGTTGTATCCGTTTCCTCATCTTCGTTAAGCATATCATTCGTAAACTCAGGGAAGTCCTCAAATTTGCTTTCTACAGGTGCACTCGTAACATTAAGGTTATATTCACCACCAAGAGTGTTCTTGTAGGTTTCCAAGCTGCTTACGGGGAAGCCCACCACTTGCACACTCGTACCGTTTATAACCTTTGTCGTCGGCACCAGATTTAATTTTTTAGCGAGTATAATTGCATCATCGCCGTATACCTCGTAAAAATCGCCAACCTGCGTAAGAGCAATGTCTTTCGGTGCAGAACCCTTTGCTCCTTCAACAGGAGCCGATTTCGTATTTTCAGCAGCAGGCACCGCAACATCGGATTTTGCACTGTAAATCTCGGCTCTTTCGTTTGAAATACGCACATCGACATCACTTACGATATTCTTAATCTGCGTTGCAGCTAACTTGTATTCACCTGCGTTTTGAACATTTGTAGGTATAACATTATTCAAAACTGTTTGAGGTAATTCGGATGAGAGGTTTGCACCGTTCGTTCCAACCATAATACTGTTATATTTTTCGGGATTATCGTTTTTCAGCGCCTCCGCATAAGCGTTTGCATATTCCGTAACTAATTCAATATTTTCTTTTACATTGCCCGACGGTATAGCCTTGAAGTTCTCACCGAACAGCTTCCAATATGAACTTGATAAACCTGCTTTGTTTTGTATTTCACTTACTGCACCGCTTGTTATTTTCGATACATTGTCAAACACGCTGCGTATTGTTTTATTCGTACCGTCAAGAGTTTTTTCGATTTCGAGAGCTGTCCCGACGATTTCCTGACGCGATACATCGTCAGCACCTTTAGCAATTAGAATGTTTTCGAGCCTCTTTATTTCGCCACTTGCGGTTTCAGGCGTGTATTTTACAACAGCCTCACTGCTCATAATGTCACCAAGCTCACCCGTGGCACTCAAATTTTCCTTTACATCGTGCATAACGCTATCCGGGTCACTCTCCGCAGCACTAACCGACGTATTCTCACTCGTGTCTTTGATTGTATCATTTTGCACGTCAGACTGAGAAATAACATTATCAGCTGCACGCACAACCTCTTCGTCGTTTTTTATAACATTCTCGTCAGACAGAATATTTATATGCGCATCAACAGCTTTTTGATAATATTCGTTTATTTCATCAATTGTTGCTGTATTCCAGTCAGGCTCATCCGGAAGGGTTATATTTTCAGCTCCTGCTGTCTTGGCGTGATCTCTAACAATCTTATTACTTGTTTCTACCTGTCTTCTGACTGTATCTGCATATTCTCTGACGGTGTCTGCGTCATGCTGTGCTATATTACTTATAAGTCCTACGCTGCCCATGACGGCACCGCCGACAAATCCACCGAGAAAATTCTCGCTTATATCAATAATATCAAAAATGCCATCATTGCCGAATATTTTTCTCTGCCTGATTTCTCCGTTTTCGTCAACATAGCCTATCTTTGAAAAAACATCTCCCGTTCTTTCAAGAACCGTGTTATATATTTCTTCAACGCCCTCACTTACGTTTGCTGACAGATAATCTCTTATAATCTTTTTTGTATTTTTATTTGCAGAAGCAGACGCCGAACCGGCAATGTATTTATTTTTTAACAAATAAAGCGACTCTGAAGTTCCGTCATATCCCATTTTTTCGGTGATAGTACTTACATATCCGGTAAACAACGCATTCTTCTTAGCTGTTTCATCATCGTAGCCCATTTGTTTCAAATTGTCGTACTTTTCCTGAGCTGCACTTATACCCATAAGTGCAGTAGTCGGATTATCTAAAGGGTTAAGAAATCCGATCGCTTTCCCGATTGATACTGAATTAACCTTGCCGATTACAGCGTTTGCCGCCTTTGCAGCTACTCCGGCTCCGGCGACTTCCTTTATTTTGGGTGAGATATTCGCAACTTTAGAAGCTATTTCTGCCGCCCTTGTGCCCGCAGCTACTGCTCCGACAGTATTCTTTACCGCTCCTATTGCATCCGGAACTCCTCCCATGCTTGCAATAGCCATATCACCCAACATTTGTCCTGCGCTTCTGAATCCTGCATCACTGATAAACTGCGATGCCTTTGTGGTATCATTATAAATCTCAAGTATTTTATCAAGATTTACATCGCGCAAATAATCTCCTTTTGGTGTCGATAAGCCGTTTAACTCCGAATTGAATAAATCGTTTCCAAGTTGATCGGGATTTTCCGCATAATATTTCGCCGCATCATTATACGCCTGCGTGTAATCGCCGTCTATCTTCATGCCATCCTTAAAAATAAACCTTGACGCACTGTTTGCAGCATCATATGTACCTTGCAGGAATTTAACAACCGGCTGAGTAATTTCTTTCAGAATACCGTCTTTACCCGATGCCTCTGAGGCTATGCCAAGCTTCTTTATTCCGGCATAAGATATTGCATTTTTCTTCTCGTCATCATTCAATTCAAGGCGTTCGATAAGGTCGTCTATTCTCTTGGCTCTTTTATCGGAAGAAAGCTCCGTTTGATTTGCAATGCTGTCAATACGTTTTTTTATTCCGTACTTTATCTTTATTTGCTTATTGTTGTTTATGGGCACCTCGTATTCGGTATTGTCATTGGGTTCATTTGCCTTGATTGCGTTGAACTCTCGCTTGACCGTCTCCCTATCATGCAAATTCGGCACCTCGGCAGGCTTAAAATTGCCTGCCCTGGTATTGCTCTTATTTTTGGCAAGAGAGAACAACTCATCCGCAACACTCATATTGTCGTCATTATTCTTATTTCTGCCTATATCTCCAGTATTCGTCAAGGAATTTTCGATAGTATTCGGTGTCCACGGCTGCCGTGACGAGGCAGTAGAGCGGAGATATTCACGTTGCTCCGCTCTTCTCTGCGCATCGTTCTGTTTTTTCCGCAGATACGAAAATACCTTTTCTTCATCTGCTCCGCTTGGTGTGTATTTAAAAAGCCTTCCTTCATTTATAGCCTTTGCTGCTTTATAGCCTATTTTGCCGACAACATTTCCGTCGTCATCCTTGACCTCATATTCTCTGCTCTCAAAAGGGACCCAGCCTTCATTTCTTAGTGATTTTGTCAATTCACCTTTTTTCATAAATAATCACTCCCTTATTTATACGGCGAAACATCATACGCTCCAAGTTCATCATCTGTATATCCGGCCGCTCTTGCAATTTCCTTAAACTGCTCTGCCGACAGGTTTGGATGTGCCTTATTAAAATTACTCAGCTGCTGCGTGGCCGTATAACTCGGTGTCATTTTCATTTGCTTAAGTTCCGCAACAAGCCCATTCATCTCATTGCTTGCCGCACCTCCTGCCGCATTGACAACATCATTGCTGAATAAACCGCATATATAACCCTTTTCATCACTGCTCAAATTTCCGTCATTCAGCAACGCCTTAACAAGCCCTACTTGATGATCGAATCCTGAAGCCCCAACATATTTTAAGCCGCTTTTGGTGATTTCAAATTCCTTATTTGCAGTATTCGCCCATTCAATCCACCTCTGAGCATTTTCGCTTATATTGCTCGAATTTATTGTAAATTCTCCTCCGCCGCTATTGCTCGTCTTATTTCCGTTGCCGGTTTTACCGGTTCCGGTCTCTGCCTCCATTGCCGCCAAATCAGCCGCATTATTAGCATCATTCATATATATATCGGCATCAATGCCATACTTGTTCATTGCTACGGCACTATCTATTTGCTTATCGAACTGTCTTGCCGCTTCCGTCTGCTGCTTACCGGGCACGGAGTAATCCCCATCATCATACTGCCCTAAATTGCCGTAATCGCCCATTATCTTGACATATCTTGCCTGTCTCGCATACTCCGCAAGCTCGTCATCGTCTCTTTCCACTGCCTTGTTTATTACATCCTTAAAGTCTACGTTTTTGTATTCTTTCTTTAATGTTCCGTCATCGTTAAAGTACGGATTGTTAGCCAGCACCCATTCTTTAGGCGCATATCCGGTTACCTCAGACATAGCCGCCTTTCTCGTGACATCATTATTCTTTCTCGTCTCGTCGTTTTCGAAATAAGCCTGCCTGTTTGCATTGATACCCTCAATATTGCTGCGGACAGCCGTGTTATCGTTATTCAGCTGTACACCTAAGTTTTCAAGTATCGACTGAGCATTTCCTATCCTTGCGTTGTAAGCCTCAAGCCCCATCTTATGCGCCTGCGCCAAGCCCTCAGAGGTCAATGCCGCCTGCTGTCTTGCCGCATTCGCCGCCGCATAGCTGTCTATATTTCCGCCGTTCGATGCCGCAGCCGATGCCGCCGCATTGTCACGTCCCTGCATTGCGGCTAAGTCGTACTTCGACATTACACCCTTTATAATATTCTCATAGCTCGGGAGCTTGTACGCCTCATCAAGAAGCTCGTATACCTTATCGTTTCTCTTGTCCTGCTGACTGATAAGACGGTTATATTGGTCTTCGTTTGCCTTATCGCTGAGAGCAGCCATTTTGTTGTACCTCTGCTCATCGGTAAGCCTCTGTGCACCGCCGTTGTCCATGTAATTTTTATAAATTTTATCAAGCTCACCCTGATCCCAGTATGAAACACCGTCAAACTCCCCGACAGGCTTTCCGAGGTTCTTACCTCCGAAGAATACCTCCCCGGTCGTGTCATTGTAATTTATAAGCTTGTCAATATCATCTTTGGATAAGCCGTCATTCGCCCCGAGCTGATACATATAATCGCGAAAGGCAACATTCCCTGCCATGTTATAGTACTTTTTTGCATAATCGCTGCCGGCAGGCGTGTTTTCAAGCTCGTCAGCCACATCGCCGTACCCGTTTTCACGCATACTGTTGTAGAATTTCTGAACCGCAGTTGCCGCCTCATTTTGTCCTTTTATATCATTTGCGGCGTTTGCGTCTGCCCACTTCTGCTTCTGCTTGTAGATATTATTTACATCGGATGTCGGCTTGTAGCCTTCCACCGCACCGACCCTGTTCTCACTCTTTGCGCCCTTCTTTACAAGCCCGGCATTCTTTACATAATTATTCCACTCATTATCGAGGAAGCTCTTGTCCCAGTACGACACCCCGTTCGTCTCGGATACAGGCTTGCCGAGGTTCTTGCCGCCGAAGGACACCTCTCCTGTCGAATCATTGTACGACAGCAAGCTGTCAATCGCATTTTTATCAAGTCCGTACTCCTTTCCGAGATTGTAATAGTACGGTCTTATCGCTTGATTATTTGCCATTTTAATCCACTCCTTTAAAATTATTAAGTATACCGTCTTGCGGTCAGATAGTCGCTCCTGCCGTTTAAACTGCTGACCTTAACTACATCCCCGGTCTTTGGCGAATGTATGTATTGTCCGCCGCCTATGTATATTCCCACATGATGAGGGTCGCTGCTCGAACCGAAGAAGACAAGGTCACCCGGCTGAAGATTGTTTTTTGAAACCTCTCTGCCGCCCTGCACCTGCTCATATGTGGTTCGCGGAACGGAAATACCCACCTTAGACGCCGCATATTGCACAAGCCCGCTGCAATCAAAGCCGGAAGGGCTTGTCCCTCCCCATGAATACGGCGTTCCGAGATACTTTTTCGCCACGTTCACCATCTGCGCTCCCTTTGATGATGTTCGTACGTTTTGTCTTTTACTCGACGTGCCGGAGCGATAAGAACCGCCTCGCCCGACAAGAGCAAGCACATCATTTCTCTCGTTCTTGAATCTGTTTCTGACGCTCTCCTGAACGTCCGCACTCGATGACTTAAAGTAACTCTTGTAATTTGCAATCTTGTTATCATATGAGGCATTGATAATATCCTTATCCGACATATTTGCATTTACGCTTCCGAGCGCAGATAAGCCGAGACTTCCGCCGCCGAACTGTATCGCCGTTGAGTATATAAGCTCCATTAAGGCGTTTGAACGTGTATAGTCTATACCTGTTTTCTCCTTTGCCAGCTTCACAAGCGGCTGCACAAACTGCTGATAAGCATAGTCCGTCTGCGCCTTAGAGAACTTGTCTCCGTATTTTTTATAAGTCTGCTTCCACGCATTGCCGAACTCAGACGAGCCGGCGGTGCTTGAACCGAAGTATTCACCCATTTCAGGATGTGCCGATTTCAGCCATTTGACAAAGCCGTTTGCCGACCCTGTCGCTGTCGAAAACTGCGGTATTCCGTAAGATACTCCGCCGTAATCTCCCGAACCGCTCGACACCATTCCTCCGTCATAACCGCCCGTCTCATACTTTGCGGATATGTAACCGAGCCTTCCGCTTGGCGTGTAGCCTCCCGAGGAAGCTCCGTCTGTTTCCTCAACAGTCACATCACCGCCGCTCTCAGACAGCCCGGTCGCCTCCATCATCCATTTCTTTGCGACAGAGCTTGTATTCGGATTATCAATAAGCTGCTGATAATTTATGTATTTGTTGACCAATGTGCCGTCCTTTTTCAGGTAAGGATTAAAGCCGCCGCCCGTCTGCTGTGACACCTCTTCTGCGTTATTTTCGTCACCTATCAGTTTGTTTACCGACTTTTGATACTTTTCAAGTTGCTTCTCCTTATCCGTCTTTTGATTTAAGCCGAGGATTCCGTTTATCTTCGACTGTAAGTTCGTTGCCATGGTTCACCACCTCCGGTTATAGTCAAAGAGGGCGCAGCCGCCCTCCGTAATATTACTGCTTCTCATCATGTATGCGCTTGAGCATAACAATATATCTCAAATCCTTATCGTCCAGCTCAAGTCCGTTTTCAGTGCCGCGGATAACGCCGCTGTCCACTGCCCATTGCACCGCCTCATGC
>CACXES010000090.1 GCA_902766745.1 uncultured Ruminococcus sp. | reverse complement strand
TTGGATATGTAAAGCTGTCAGCAAATTTTTGTTTCCATCTTTGTTTGAATTTATGAAGTTTGATTTTTTCTTTAGTATATCTATATACAGACACGGTCATATCTTCCTGTAAAAATCATTACTATTTTATTGATCGCTAATTACCTGAACTATGATATATGCCGAAAATGCAGCATTCAATATACGTAATTCTTAGAAGACATATCTGCGATCATACAACTTTAGTGGCGTACTACTCATTAATGACTATAAAGGGATATCTTCTTGTATTAACCTTTTTATGCCATCCATCATAATATGCCTTGATATTATCTATTGCGTCATTTCGTCCAAGCAAAAATCGGATAATATTTTTACAGATCAATGATATATAAAACAAATACGACATCACTCGACTATCTAAGTTTCTGCGCACAAACGCCACTCGATTACGGCACATTAAATACCCATTTAATCCTTTCGTTTTATCTATTGATGCCGACCCTTTATGAACTATTTTTGTATCTCCCAAGCATATATTTGTTAATCCATATTTAGCTGCTCTGTAACACCATTCTGTTTCTTCAAAGAATAGAAAATAGCTTTCCGGTATGTGTCCAATCTTCTCAATAGTCTCCTTATTACAAATAATGCAAGCGCCGCATATATAATCACATTTAACATATTTAGGAACATCCTCATAGCGCTTATTATTATTGATTTGAGAAGCAAGCCCTCTTTTTAAATTTACATTGCCTCCTGTTGACTGAACCAAACCTGTCCTATAATCAATCAGAGTTGGACCAATAAACGCAATATTCGGATTTCTATTTAGTACCTCTATGCATGGAGTTAGGAAATCTTCTTGAATTAATGTATCATTATTGAGTACGCATATAAACGAACATCCATTTTTCAATGCGCAATCAATTCCAACATTATTTCCGCCAGCATAGCCTAGATTTGTTTTCGTTTGCAATAAGATAATGTTATGCGCTAATCTCTCACTTAATTGTCTATAGCTCTCATCAGTAGAGCAATTGTCTACAACAATGATAATATGCGGATACTTAATATTTGAACATCCATTGATGCATTCTATAGTATCTTCCCAATTGTTATAATTTAGTATAATTATTCCGGCTTTATTCATATAATCTTCTAAAACTTTCAATATACAAGCAATCATGGATACATGTATCTTTAATTAATAATAATATATATAGGTAAAATGTCGATACGATATTTGTACATTTTTGATTGCTCGTAGGCTCTATTACTCCACAATTGTAAAGTGCTTATATATGTTTATTTCGTATTAGCATATATATAATAGATCGATTAATTATATTTATTTATATATTTTTTCTTAATTGAGGCATAAATCCAGGCAGGTACGTCTATGTGTATATTGGCCAATGCTGTAATCAATAACAAATCTAAACGTTTTCCAAAATGCCAAATTTTCTTACTAGGATTAAAAGCTCTGTAGTTCTCAGGCGCATATGTATACGGATTAATAAGATACTGTACTATATTGTTCATATTTAAATAATCAATTAAATACTCTGGAGATGCAAAGGCATTTGATCCTCGAATATAATTGCATGCTTCATTACACGCTCTAATATTCGATTCCAATTTTTCACGCGTATAACCACGAGTGGCAGAACATGGATTTTCATAATATACATAATAATTTTGGTTAATAAATTTGTATTTCGATGTACAAGAAAGATACTTTGCAACAAACAAAAGATCCTCAGAATAAAAATACTCTTTATTGAATCTTATGCAGTGCTCATCGATTATATTCTTTTTAAACAACTTATTGCAAACAGAATTCATTAATGTAGGGAATTCTACAAAGTTCTGCTCAATCTCATCTAGAACTTTGTGCTTGGCAAATGTTTCTGTGTTTCCATCTGAATTTCCCATGTTTAAAATATATAAATCATAGCTCGCCTTTAAAAAGTCGAAATTTATTTTTTTGATATAGTCGTCACTATCTATGAAAGTTATATATTCTCCTTTTGCAGCAGCAATCCCTACGTTTCTAGCATTTGATACGCCAGAATTAGTAATGTGAATTGTTTTAATATTATGATTTCTGTTGCTAAAATCATCGCATATTTGGGCAGTTTCATCCGTGGATCCATCATCAACTATTATGCATTCGTAATTATCCACATAGCATTGCTCTATGCTTTCAATACATCTTCTAATATAATTAGCTCTGTTATAAACAGGAACAATAACACTTATCAACATGCAAGCATTCCTACTTTTTATATTCTATTTAATCCTACTCATAAAAAACAGTGGATAAATAATTACTAGTACCATATTCGTCAAAATGTTTGTAATTATAAACGATGTAGAAGACATAATGTCCGCATAATACGACATGGTGAAGATATAATACCAACTCGTAAAAAGTATCAATAATAACGGTTGCTGTGGTCTCACACGAATATCGTAGTTTATACGCTCATAAATAATCCCGCCTACAAAGTAAATAACGAAAATCCACGTTAGCATTAGAATCAAACCCATGCTAAGTAATTTTGTTTGAAAAATAGTCCCTACATTGCCACCGTAGTCAAGATTCCCTAAATAAACAAATTCTGGTATTCTCACCTTTGATCCGCTCAGAATGTCGAAACC
>CACXES010000089.1 GCA_902766745.1 uncultured Ruminococcus sp. | reverse complement strand
TTGACAGATTTAATTAAGCTTATACCAGTAATTTTCACCTTGTCAAAGGTTGTCAGATATTGCTTACACAACATTTTACGCAGAGCCATAAAATGCGGTAGTGTACTTTTTAAACGCATCCTTTAGCTCGCTTTTGGAAACAAAGGCATCTTCCCTTTTTCTGCAAAACTGCTTTGCAAATTTTTTGATTACGTCATCATCCCCGGGTGCATCGGAGGAGGTTAAGCTCTCATCATTTTGAGGCGAATTTAAAAGCTTAAGACCGTACAATGCTAAAGCCTGTCGCAGCTGAATAAATTCATAATCCGATATATCATTTACACAATTCAATTCGGTATCGGTTGTTATTATGTATGATTTAACTTGATTTTTAAACTTCTCTGCATAGTCTTTGCTTTTTGTAAGAACAATCAGAGGAATATTATTTTTAAATCTGATTTTGCCTGCCGCATTATCGTTTATATTAAAGTATACTGATTTAACCATTTTTCGTATTATATCAAAATTTAATGGCTGTTCATCGTTTATAATATATGCTCCTCCGCTTGCAAATAAAAAATCAACATATACAGAAAAGAATTCTTTTTGGTTTTTTACACCTGCCGAAGTAAGCCTAACAAGATTATATTCAAATAATTTGGCAAAAAACAACATAGAGTCAGAAACGTTTTCCGTGACAATAACCACAGCGGTTTTTAAAGGCAAATCGTTAGTATATGCCGCCGCGGTGAGCATTGCCAGTGCTTTTAATGAACGGTGATTGTTGCCTGTTATTTTGGCAAGTGTATTTTTCAATTTGTCACTGAAGTTATAATTTCCGGATATGAAGCTGTCCGAAATATAATTATAAATATAACCGTCAACAATGTCTTTTTTTGATGTATTTACAGTATGGTGGACTGTCTCGTCATCTTTTATGTTGGACAGAACAAATTTGTTATCTGCAAAGCTTATATAATTTCCGTTTAAGTCATATATACATTTTGAAGTCGGGTAGTCAATGATTTTAATCATTGGCGACCTCCTTTTGAGCTTTGTTAAGCATTCCCTCTTTAAATCTTTAGAGAATTTTCTGCCGTTGCTGAAATACGAAAATATAACATCAGCCGTGAATTCATTCAACACAATCATATCATTTTTCGGTATTGCATACGAAACCGATGATAACGGTAAATGATTATAAAGCCTGTACATAAAATCTTTTGTGCTTGGGACAAAGTATATTATGTCATTTATCTTAATAAAATGATTATACGGCTGTGGAATTATGCAATCAAAATTATCGCTGAAATTACCTTTAGCAATACTTAACGATTTCAAATACGTATTTTGCGAATGAATATTACTCATAGGGAAATACATCTTATAACGCATAGGACGCCTCCGAAAATGTTGATGTTCCAAAAATTTTTGTTCCGGTTTTTTATCAATAATACCATAAAAGCCGCGAAATTTCAATATCTTTTACAAAAAGAAAAGCGAGAATCGGTATTGCGAAGCGTTAAGGCAATTTTGATTATTAAGCTTAAAAGCGGTCAGTGTAGAATCTTATCGGGCATATAACCCATTGGTAAAGGAGATGATAGTATGACTAATAATGAAGTCAAGGTTGTATTTGCAGCCAACGGAAAAACATTTAATGATATACTAAAGCTGATTCTTATCAGCAAGGTAAGGTGAGCGATATGCCGAAAAACCTAACTGCTTTATATTTAAGACTGTCGCGCGATGACGGAACACTAACCGATTCGGAAAGTATTGTTAATCAAAAATCGTTTTTGCTTGAATACGCAAAAGCCAATTCCTTAAATGTCGTCGGGATATTTTCGGATGACGGGTATTCGGGATTGAATTTTGACAGACCTGAATTTAAGCGTATGATTGAGTTGATTGAGGAAAAAAAGATAAACACCGTGGTCACAAAGGACCTATCGCGACTCGGACGTGACTACATAGGGGTTGGTAATTACATAGATAAGTATTTCCCTATGCACGGCGTTCGATATATCGCCGTAAATGACGGCATTGATACAGGAAGCTCAAACAGTGCCAATGATATGACGCCGTTTCGTGCAGTATTCAACGATATGTACGCAAAGGACATCAGCAAGAAGGTCAGAACTGCGCTGACTACAAAGAAAATCAGCGGCAAGTTTATCGGAGCTCAGCCGCCGTACGGGTACAAGAAGGACCCGAATGACAAGAATCATCTGATTATTGATGAGGACACCGCGGTTTATGTGCGTCGAATATACCGCGAATTCTTATCGGGAGGTACAATTTTAGGTATCGCTCATAAGCTGAGCATGGATAAAGTTCCGACGCCCTCTGAACAAAAAGGGCTTACCGCTACGCAAAAATATTTTACGGGTATTTGGAATGACGCAATCGTCAGACGGATTTTAACTAATCCTACATATGCGGGGCATTTAACGCAAAATATGACAAGAAAGGTAAGCTATAAGGTTGATAAAAAGGTGCGGCTTCCGCAAAGCGAATGGATTGTAACAAAAAACACCCACGAGCCTATTGTATCACAAGAGGACTTTGATGCGGTGGCGGAAATTCTGTCAAAGCGCAGCTACCACAAAAGTAAGCGCTCGGGAAAGCAGCATCTGTTGTCGGGCCTTGTGTTTTGTAAGGACTGCGGAGGCGGTATGAGCTTTATCAAAGAGTCAGAAACAAGAACCTACCTTGTTTGCAGCAGATGGCGAAAAAACGCAAAGCTCGGCATCTGCACCTCTCACAGTATCAGAGAGTCTTATGTTGAGGAAATAATTAAAGACAAGCTAAAGGAATTAGCATCGGCTGTAAACACATCAGAAATTCTGAGTAATGCCGATGCCTTTTTAGTTAATAAGAATAGCAACGAAAAGCTGATTGACACCATCAGACAAAAAATCAATGTTTGCAAAAATACTATGCTTAGCTTGTATAAGGATAAGGCATCGGGAATCATTTCCGAAGATGAATTTGTTGAGCTGAGCGAAAGCATAAAATCGGAAAGAACTGTTTATGAGCAAAGACTTCGTGAATTGCAGGAAGAAGCAAACAGCATTAAATCAGCCAAAGATATGAGTGAGCTTTTGAACGGTATTCTCAGCTTTGAAAACATAGACCGAAACACCCTGCTGATGCTGATTGATAAAATTTATATTGATAGTAACAAAAATATAGAGATACAGTTTAAGTTTGATAATCCTATTACATAGCATTATATATTAAAAAATAATAACGTATAACATATACGTAAAGAAGTGTATAACAGTATTCGCTTCTTGCAGATAATATGTGATTATGAAAATACTATTAAAATTCTATAATGATATTCCTTAATAAGAATGTCATTATATTTATATATATATTATTATATTTTGGAGGAGTTCAAATGACAATATCGGTAAGATTAAATGACATCGAAGAGGAAAAGCTTAAAGAGTTACAATCTAAAACAGGACTGTCCGTCACAGCTTTGGTTAAGAAAGGCATTTTCGGGATAAATAATAACTTTAACGGTTCCGCGGTCAAAGAGCTTGGCAGAATCTCGACAAGCATAAATTTGACTAAGAATGCGATTGACCGAGGCGATAAAGGTTTGGCAACATTTCACTTGCTTACTGTTGAAAAAGGTGTTGATACTCTTTGGCGAAGCTTATAATATTTAAGAATGATTACGATACGCCGTCAGCATTGAAAAATGTATTTGATTATGTGGGTAACGGTTCAAAAGCCTGCGGATATACAGGCGCACAGAATATGTCCGTTAATAATGGCATTGATCAGATAAATGCGGTAAACAGATACTTCTATAATAACACCAAGAAAAAGGTTATTCATTTTGTGATAGCATTTGCGCAGGAGGATTATATAAGTACGGAAGATGCTTTTGATACCGGTTATGAGGTATGTTCCGTTCTTTCTGACTATCAGATATTGTTCAGTGTTCATCAAGATACCAACAACCTACATATACATTTTGCGTTGAATCCGATAAGTTTGGTTGACGGACATAAATTCTGTTTTACAAATACAAATCTCTTTAGCCTTTTAGGTGAATTGAGAGAAATCTTTAAAGTTTATGGAATTAAAATAAATTATTCCTTTGCAGATTAAACATAAAGTAATACTAAATAAGGAGAGGTGCTTTATGCAAGAGAGCTATGTAGAACTCATAACGATTGATGAACTATGCGAGCTTCTGATGATAGGCCGCAGCACAGCGTATAATCTGTTAAGGAGTAACGAAATTAAAGCCTTTAAAATAGGCAAGGTGTGGAAGATTTCCAAGGCGTCGGTCGAAAGGTATATTAAAGAGCGTAGTAACCTTTAATCGGTTACTACGCCGTTTGTTATAAATAGCATATAGGGATTACCTTATCAACGCCGGATAATGTAACCAAGTTGTCATACAGGCAAATTACACCGCCCGGACCTCTTTGGATATTCGGAATTTTATCAAGCAATCCGAAAGCGGACATATCTCTCTTTTTAGGGTCAGAGTGCTTCTTCATTTCGAGCGGATAAAGCGTTCCGTTATTCTCAATCAATAAATCTATTTCGTTCATATCCTTGTCCCGATAGAAATAAAGCGGCGGGTCTATTATACCTGCATTGTAATAGCTCTTTAATATTTCGGAAATGACAAAGTTCTCAAAGAAAGCCCCCGACATAGCACCGTTCTTCATCACTTCGGGGGTATTCCATTTTGTCAGATATGCAGCAAGCCCCGTATCTGCAAAATACAGCTTAGGGGTTTTAACAATACGTTTGGTAATGTTATTTGAATACGGCCGCAATAGATAAACTATATTTGAGGCTGTAAGTATTGAAAGCCATCGTTCTGCGGTCGGCTGACTGATTCCCACATCTCTTGCAAGCGATGCTAAGTTTACAAGCTGACCGATACTTGCTGCCGCTGCAATCATAAAACGAGTAAATTTTATGGTATCACCGATTTCTGTCAATTCGCGTACATCTCGTTCTATATAGGTGCGAACATAAGACCCGTAAAACATTTGCCAATCAAAGTCGTCATTCTCGCATAATTCGGGCATAGAACCTCTGTGAATTATTTTCCATACATCGTCATACGAAATCTGTACGAGATTTTTTTTCCGTTCGGAAAAATACTCGTCAGTCGGAATAAACGGAATATTGCAGTCGACATTACAGCGTTCTCTTACAGAATATCCCAAAAGCGTTACCAATCCTATTCTGCCGGATAAAGATTCGCTGATACCCTTCATCATTTGAAACTGCTGCGAACCACACATAAAAAATTGACCCTTTTTATGCTCTTTATCAAGTATCATCTTTATCTGTGTAAACAATTCCGGTGCTTTTTGTATTTCATCCACAAATATCGGCGGTTTGTTATCCTTAAAAAAGGTATTGGATTCCTCATTGGCGCTCATTATTAAAATGGGGTCATCCATACTGACATAGTTCATTCCTTTTGTGATTTCCCTCAGCATTGTCGTTTTTCCGACCTGTCTCGGTCCTGCAACCAACACTGCGCCAAACATTTTTGAAAGCGTATTCACCGTTTCCTCGGCGTGTCTTTTTGTGTACATAGGGAAGCCCCTCCGTCTGATTTAATATCTAATATTATTATATACGAATTTTTTGAATTTGTCAACCATATCTATTATTCGCTTTATTGTAAAAATGAACCGGAAACTTAAAATCCGAAGTAAATTATATTTCTGTTTGCATTATGCTGTGCGTATAACTCGGAAATGTGAATAAAAGCACAGACAAAAATATATCAAGAGTTCGGTAGCGCAGGTGTTTTGTAAGTTCAATTTTCCTGTTTTATGCTTTTCTTTGACTGAGACCGATACTCTGACGGCGACAAACCTGTCGCCTGCTTGAAAAGGCGACTGAAGTACAGCGAATCTTCATATCCGAACATAGACGCTATTTCCTTTATGCTTAACTCGGAAAAGGCGATAAGCTCTTTTGCGTGCTCTATTTTAATGTTGGTGAAATACTTTTTTGGTGATACGCCTATTACTCTTTTGAATTTGTTATAAAACCCGCTGACACTAAGGCCGCAAATATTTGCATAGTGTTTGGAGTTATATGCGTCTGTATAATTGCCGTTCATTTCAATAATAATACGGTTAATGTCAAGGTCGGCGGTAAGCGTGGTATTGTAGGTTGCTTCAAGTATATTGGAGGCGTGTCGCGAAAATGCAGTCAAGAGGTATATTGCAAGAGCATTTTGGGCGGATTGAGAATAGGGGCGGCTAAGGTTGTGTTCGCGTACCAGCTCGGAGAATATTGATGTGATTACCTCCGATTTTCGGCATTGGTAAACCCCGGAGACAAGATTGATATCATTCAGAATTTCACTGACTGCGGTTCCCGAAAAGTATAACATAAAAATCTCACAGCCTTCATTATAAGGAAAAAACGTATAATCCTGAGGCTGAAACGGCTCATAAAATACAAAGCTGCCCGGCTTTAAGGAATACTTTCTGTTGTCATACACCGTTTCCCAGTACCCCGAAATAACGTATACTATATGATAATCAAGACGTCCGTGCTCACGAAGTATCCTGTAAGCGCATCTGCTGAGTCTGCCGCAGTGGTTGATATTCATATATTTTTTTGATGAAAAATTGGTTAATTCATCTTCGGGAGGGATGAATATCGGATTATTGTTTTCAAATATCGGTTCCATAAAGCAATCTCCTTGTTTGTATCTTAGTATTTTCAAAATTCTGATTTTAACACCGAGCATTTTCTCTAATCTAATAATATCATATAAAACAATAAAGCAAAAGTCGGCTTGTGGTTTTATCCATACAGCGAGTAATATAATCCATTGTCAGCCTGCGATGAATACGTTATAATTTGGGTATAATCACTAATTATCAGATAAAGAGGGATTGGTTATTAGTGGGTTCTGGGCAATAAAAACTTTATTCGATTGGAAGGAGAAAACAAAATGAAGTTGAAAAAGGGATTAATGTCTGCGTTGGCTGCAACTGTGACCGTTACTCTCTGCGGAGGGATGATTGCGGCGCAAGCCGAAAGCAATAATGAAGCTGCCGGGAGTTTGTCCTTCGTAAATGACGGATACATAGAGCTTTCGGGAAATGCGAAGTATGCCGAGGAAGGCGATGCAGTTATTTTAATCGTTGTGTCGGACGGGGATCCAAATTCGTCCTTTATTTCCGAGGGTGAGGAGATTGTTTACATAGCAGAGGACGAAACGGACAATAAAGGCAATTGGGCGTTTGAGTTTGCCATCGATAAGTCCGGAAGGTATAAGGCGTATATTGGGACGGATGCGTTTGATGAAAACAAAGTTGTTGATTTCTTGTTCATTGATGATGACAAGTTTGATGCCGCAGCTCAAGCAATGATTGGCGCAACCGATGTTTCGAAAATAGCTGATATTATAGAAGCTTCTGCTGCCGATTTGGGTATATTTATCTCAAAGCCGAGCAATTATGAGGGTGTTGCGGCACTCGTAAAAAATGAGATTGCCGGAAAGACGGAGTTAAATCCGGGCGATGATTCCAACCTTCTTGAAAAATGTTGCCTGATTACCGATTTGAATGACAAAAAGCTGACGTCGCTCAAGCCGTATAAAGAGGTTTTGCTTTACAGCAGCGCAGATAACACAAACGGAGGAACTTCGAGTGTAAGCAATGACGCATACAAAAAATATTTGACCGATACGGTTTTGGATGATATATGCGGAAGTCTTTCGGGCAAGGCATTCAGCAGTGTAGCGAAGTTTGATGCCGCACTTCAGGACAGCGTAATAGTAAGTGCGATAAACAACGGAAGCACGGATACCGTCAAGAGTGTTTTGGAGGACTACAGCGAAGAGCTCGGAGTAAGCGCAATAACCGACAGCCTTGCCGAGAATATGACGAAACAGGATTTTTCGGATATTGATGCAGTAAAAAAGTATATTAAAAGTCCCGGCAATTCAAGCAGTTCGGGAAGTACGGGCGGCTCCGGCAGCTCCGGCGGGTCGGGAAGCTCATTCGGTTCCAAGAATACTTACGGCGGAGCACAGGCGGAGGTTGAGAATACCTCAAGTTCGGAGGACGTAAAATCGATATATGTGTTTGATGATATTGAGGAGGTTCCGTGGGCGGTGGAGGCAATAACACAGCTTACATACCGCGGCGTGTTAAACGGAAAAGGCGAGAGGCTATTTGCACCGAATGACAGTATCACCCGTGAGGAGTTTGCAAAGGTTATATGCGAAGGCTTTAAATTCAATTTGATTTATGCGGATTGTCCTTTTGAGGACGTGTCCGAGGACGATTGGGCATATAAGTACATCCGTTCGGCATATATCGCAGGCATAGTGAACGGAATATCCGATACCGAGTTCGGATACGGACAGAATATAACGCGTGAAGACTTGTGCGTTATGATTGAAAGAACGCTGAAAGCGGGCGACCTTACCGTTCCCGAAAACAGTGAAGCGAATATCGTCTTTGCGGACGATGACAGTATTTCGGATTATGCAAAGGAAAGCGTTTATAAGCTTGCCGCTGCGGGAATAGTATCCGGTGACGGAGAGAACTTTAACCCCAAGGCGTGTGCCACAAGGGCCGAAGCCGCAAAGATTATATATCTTTCGCTTATTAAAACAAATCGGTATTAATAAAAGAAAAGACAGATAAATATTTCAGGAAGGGAACAGGTGTAAGGAATGAAGAAATTTTTGAGTTGCGTGCTGTGCATTGTTATGGCACTTTCATCGG
>CACXES010000088.1 GCA_902766745.1 uncultured Ruminococcus sp. | reverse complement strand
GGTTAAAACAGGGTTCCCGGAAAGCGGAGGGTTGTACCCGACGTTTTCCGGGAAGAGGAGGAGCAAGGAAGCGGACGAATGTTTTTCAGTCAGAAAAACTGAGTAAAGCGAACTTTGCTCCGACGAGCCGCCTCGGGATAGAATAAAACCGTTACTACCATAGTAGCAACGGCGATGATGGAACGGAACGCAAATGTAATTTCGTAAGATTGCGCAACGGCTGTCGCCTCGGGTTATGCGACAATCTATTCCACCACAGTAGCAACGGCAATGGTGAAGCGGAACGCTTCCCGAAATAATTTTATTGAATAATTGCCCGAAGCCCATACAGTTGCCAAGCCCAACTGCAATGAAAAAATTATTTCGGATTTTTCGTAAGATTACGCAACGGCTGCCGCCTCGGGATAGAATAAAACCGTTACTACCACAGTCGCAACGGCGATGATGGAACGGAACGTTCCCCGGTATTAAAAGGCTCACTCCGACAAATCCGCTAAAAGCCTCGCGGCGGTATAGAAGTCCGGAGCCTTGTCGATTACCGGCGCATCACCGTCGAAGAACTCCTTCAGCATTTCCGCCGCACACCTTTTATCCCGAGTGAATTTAAGCCCGCAAGCCTCTCTGTCGTTTATATAGTTCTTTGCCGCACGTTCAAAATCTCCGTCAGTACGTATTTCGCCCGACACCGTCAACGCAAGATATGCAATAAGGGTCTGAAGCAGCCTCCTGTCGGGGTTAAGCTCGCCCGGCGCACATATCGCCCCGTCAGAGCGCATACATCCGATAAGCATCCGAGAACACACCCCGGAAAGCTTATCGTTCTTTTCATCGTCCTCTCGGAACATGGACGCTCTGCCCTCAAATACCTCAGGGAACGACATTCCGCTTTGCGGCACAACAGCACCTATTACTCCGCAAACATTACCGCTCAGCTCCGCAACGTACGCCGTTTCGGAATTCAAGGCTGAATATCTGACCCCGACCTTTTCTATTTCAAGCTTAATCTCCTGTGCGCGGTCAGGGTCACAGTATATAAGCTGCTCACTAAGCTCCGCACTCAGTGCCGAAGCGCACAAAAGTCCTATCGGTGAAAAGCTTTTGTAGATTGCCGGATGCGGAATCCTCACCGTCTCCTTGATTTTTCCGCACCTTACATCAAGCTCGTCCGGCGGATAATCTCCGCTGAAGCTCACTACCGCCGCTGCGGAATCACCCTCTGCACACGGCTGTTTTACGGTTACGCTGCCGCTTCCGGCTATGATCTCTATCTCTCCCCGAAGGGGATTTAAAAACCGCCTCATTATCCGCTCGGCGGCATCCTCGATATTCTCACCGCCGTAAACATTCACGCAGGAGCCGCCGCATACCTCCGCCAGCTCTGCGGCAGAGCCGCAGCCGTCGCAGGCACCGAAGGTCACCGAACACATTCCGCTCTTTGAAAGCTGCTTCGCCGCCGCCTCAACCGCAAGCCCCCCCTCAGTAAGCTCCGGTCCGGAAATCAGTATCGGAAGGATATCCGTGCCGATTTCTGCCTTTATCCTCGGAATAAGCTCCGTAAGCGAGCCGCCCGGCGTTACCGAGGACAAGCCGGTATACAGTCTGTCGGCGGTCTCCTCATATTCGCAAAAGCCGTCCGTCACCCACCTCAGGCTCTCCCCCGCCACTGCAACAGCATAACGTTTGCAATGTGCCGCAGCACAGCATATAAATTCCCGTGCCGCAGACAATGCCGCCCCCGTCAGCGAGCCGCTTTCGTCAAGGATAAACAATACCTTCTCCTTCTTCTCCGCAAAAAACCTGCTTTCCGGAAAAAACCGACACAGCATTTCTCCGCAAATCCCGTCAGTGGCAGCTATTGCCGAATTCTCCGCCGATATATCCGAATACTCTATGCAAAAATCACGGTCTGCGGCGATGCCGTGTGCCGAAATCAAAATCCCGTCGCTCACCTTAAGACAGTCAATATCATGCGTCGGACAGGTTATATCCTCCGCTCCTCTCGCCAAAATATCTATGTCCGCCGTCCGCTCAACCCCTCTCTCTGCCACCGATACCGCCGACATGGGTATGGACAGGCGGCGTATGCCAAACGGACTCTCCGCCGTCGTATACAGGCTTATCATAACTCTGCACGGACCCTTAAGTTCATCTATCCTCAGAATATATGTGTCATCGTTCGTCTTTCTCAGGCACGCCATGCACCTCTTTTCGCAAACTCGGGAAATATGCGATGCCGCCGCAATTCTTGCCGAAACAATCCTTCCGTCCGCATCCACAATTCTCATATTCGACACACAGGCACCCCCCGGCAAACGAAAAATATATTCCGCCGCAAATTCGCCCCCGGCATCCTTAAATCCAAGCTCAAAGGTCAGATATGCATACTCCGCAAATATTTCACCCTTTATTTTTATCCTCTCAAGTAAATTCATGATGCACCTCTTTGTTTAATCACTTCATGCTTCTCCTTTCTATATTTTAACCTTTACTCCATAAATTGTCAACACACTCCGCATTAAAACTTTCTTTTTTTGTAATATTGGTCCGCATTTGGACTCTTATCCTTAAATTTTTGTTAAAATTCGTAAAAATCTTTAAATTCCTCTTTCAAAAATTCTTCGTTTGTGTTACAATATTCTCTATGCGCCGTACTTTTTTCGGCCGCTCGGCATAAGCATCGGACAAAGTCCGCCTATGCCGCAATAATTATCAAGGAAGTATCAAAATGAACCGATTTAACAAACCAACGCTCAAAAAGGCCTTTAAGGACAGCCTGCCTGTTATGGCGGGCTACATATTCATGGGTATGGGCTTCGGCGTCCTGCTTCAGGCCAAGGGCTACAGCTTTATCTGGGCGGGGCTTATGGGTCTTACCATTATCTCCGGCTCAATGCAGTATGTGGCGGTCGACCTTCTCTCGGGCGGTGCTTCGTTTATAACCACCGCAATTATGACGCTTATGATCAACGCCAGATACTTTTTTTACGGTCTGTCCATGCTCGGTAAGTACCGTGAGGTAGAGCGCGGCCGATTTTACCTCGTTGCGACTCTCACCGACGAGACCTTTTCTCTCACCTCTACCTTTGACGAAAACGCACCCGAAAACAATGATGTCAGCCGCCATGCATACTACTTTCTGCTGTCCATGATGGATCACTGCTACTGGATAATAGGCTGCACCGCCGGTGCGCTTATCGGAAGTGCCGGAGCCTTTAACACCGCCGGCGTGGAATTTGCAATGACGGCACTGTTTGTCGCAATTTTTGTCGACCAGTGGATGAGCGGGAAAAATCACTTTTATTCCGTCCTCGGAGTTGTCCTGTCGGTGGCTCTTCTGCTTATTCTCGGCGATAGCTTTGTTATCCCGACAATGATTATCCTGACCCTTATATCCATGCTCAGGAAGCCTGCCGATGAAAAGGAAGCCGACTCAAAGACAAAGGAGGCGAACACCTGTGAATAACACATTATATTCGGGAATAACCGTCGCAATAATCGCCGGCGTGTCACTGCTTTTGCGCGGCTTCGCCTTTATTGCCTTTCCGGAGGGTGCCTCTGTTCCAAAGCTGATTACCCGTCTCGGCAATGTTCTGCCTTACGGAATCATGGGATTTCTTGTTGTTTACTGCTTAAAGGACGCACACCCCCTGTCATACCCCTATGGCCTGCCGCAGCTTATCGCCGTTGCGATAACCGTTATTTTACAGGCATGGCGGAAAAATTCGCTGCTCAGCGTTCTGACCGGAACGGTGTGCTACATGATAATGGTACAGATGATTTTTGTGTAAAATTCTTAATTAATATTTTTCTTTCACCCGAAATATACATTATATACGGGTGGTGAAAATATGCGTAAAATTTTGAAAATTGCGTCAGTGTATATTGGTTTTGTGATAGGTGCCGGCTTCGCCTCGGGCAGAGAGGTGATGGAGTATTTCAATCTCCGCTCCTCTGCGAATATAAGCGGTGTTCTGATCGCAGCATTTTTATTCATGCTGATATCCTATCTTGTCGGAGCAAAGGCATCGGAGGAAAGGCTCCCCGATTTTAATTCGTATATCGGAAGCGTTGCCGGCAGGGCGGCACCGTTCGTCAGATACTTTATGCTGCTTTATATGTTCTGCGGCCTGTTCGTCATGTTCGCCGGGAGCGGCGCTCTCGTCTATTCGACAACGCCGTATTCCTCATTGCTCGGTGCCGCCGCCATGGCACTTATCTGCTTTATCGTGCTGAGCTTTGACCTGTCGGGAATTGTGACGGTAAACCTGATCCTTGTTCCGCTTATGATTATTGGGATTTTGGGCACTGCGGCATACGCCGCAATATGCGGAGATATCGGCGTTTTCTCACCGATGGACGGCGGCTTGGGCATTGCCCTGCCTGCCGTCTGCTACGCCTCGTACAATACCTTGACCGCCGGAGCGGTTATCGTTCCGCTCACATACCGCGAAAGCCTTAAAACCGTCCGCATCTCCGCTGTTCTCGGCGGATTTGTAATCGGCGTTTTGATCATGGTGGTATGGATGGTTCAGGGTGCCGCCTTCGATATCCTGTGGGACAGCGAGCTGCCCATGCTTGAGCTTGCCTCGCTGTGCGGCAAGCAAATCGGTCGGCTGTACAGTGCCGTGCTGTTTATGGCAATCTGTACCACCGCAATCTCCTGCGGCTTCGGCATAATGTCGGCATTTTCGCATAAAATCAAATGCCGCCGCGACCGCATCTTGCTTGCCTCGGTCATATGCCTTGCCGCACTGCCGCCCGCCCTTTACGGCTTTTCAAACCTTGTGGCACACTTATATTTCTTGTTCGGGGCGGTCGGAATTGTCTGGATGACGTGGATAATAGCGGATTGGCTTAGATAGTGTCACAATTTGTATGACGGAAATTATTGTAAATTTTTGGAAAGTATGGTACAATAATTGTACCGAGAAAATACAGTACACAGGAGTATTTTCTGTGTCGAAAGGAATGTATCACAAATGAAAAAATTTATTTCGTGGAACGTAAACGGACTGCGCGCCTGTCTCGGTAAGGGCTTTGAAGATGTCTTCAACGCTCTCGGTGCGGATGTATTCTGTCTTCAGGAAATCAAGCTCAAGGAGGGACAGACCGACTTTGCCCCGGAGGGTTATCACTGTATATGGAACTATGCCGAAAAGGCAGGCTATTCGGGTACGGCAATGTTTACGAAGGAGAAGCCTGTTTCGGTGCGGCTCGGCATGGGGATTGAAGATCACGACAGCGAAGGGCGGCTTATCACTGCGGAGTTTGAGGATTATTACATAGTGACCTGCTATACACCCAATTCACAGAACGAGCTTAAAAGGCTTGATTATCGTATGGAATGGGAGGACGATTTTAGAAATTATTTAAGGGAGCTTGATAAAACCAAGCCTGTTATTCTGTGCGGTGATTTGAATGTGGCACACAACGAAATCGACCTTAAAAATCCGAAAACCAACCGCAAAAACGCAGGCTTTACCGATGAGGAGCGCGCCAAAATGACAGAGCTTTTAGGCAGCGGCTTCACCGACACCTACCGATTTTTGCACCCCGACACCGAGGGGGTTTATTCCTGGTGGTCATACCGCTTTAAGGCACGCGAGAAGAACGCCGGCTGGCGCATTGACTACTTTATCATATCAGACAGGCTGAGGGAACGGCTGACCGACGCTTCAATTCACACCGAAATTCTTGGCTCCGACCACTGTCCTGTGGAAATGAGCCTTGACTGATAAAATTTAAGCCTTGACTGATAAAATATTTAACAAATTTGCCGACGCATATTGACATAAGCGTCAAAATGTTGTATTATATACTTTGTAACATAACTGTAACATTAAAGTTACATAACCGTAAATTCAACTGTTTTAAAAGTGCAACAGATTAGCCGTGCGAGCATACGGATTTCCGCCGATACGGGCGAAGTGTCCGAGGGCGCACAGGGATAAAGCTTACACGGCGACAAAGCGTACGCATTGATAAGATGTACACTTTGATAAGATGTACACAGCGATATAGTTTACACTTTGATAAAAGGTACACGGGAGAAAAAGGAGAAAGAAATGTTTGGACAAGATATAGGTATAGATTTGGGAACCTCCTCTGTCTTGATTTATGTCAAGGGCAGGGGGATAATAGCAAAAGAGCCGTCTGTGGTGGCAATCGACCGAGAAAGCACTTCGCTTCTTGCCGTTGGCAGAGAGGCACAGGAGATGCTGGGCAGAACGCCCTGCGGAATTCTGGCGGTGAAGCCCCTCAAGGAGGGCGTAATCTCCGACTATACCGTGACGGAGCGTATGCTCAAATATTTTATTCAAAAGGCGACAAAAAGCTCACCTTTGGCAGCACTGCTCAAGCCGAGGGTGGTGGTTTGCGTCCCCAGCGGCGTGACCGAGGTTGAGGAGCGTGCGGTCATTGACGCCGCAACACAGGCAGGAGCCGGGCGCGTACACCTGATTGAAGAGCCGCTTGCGGCGGCAATCGGTGTGGGAATTGATATAACTCAGCCCTGCGGCAGCATGGTTGTTGACATGGGCGGCGGCACAACGGATATTGCTGTCATATCACTGGGCGGTATTGTGCACAGTGCCTCGATAAAGGTGGCGGGCGACACCTTTGACGATGCAATAGTCAAGTACATACGGCGCAAATACAACATTTTAGTCGGCGAACGTACCGCCGAGGATCTTAAAATCAAGCTCGGCTGCGTAACAAAGAGAACAAAGCTCCTCGCCATGGAGGTGCGCGGCAGAAGCCTTGTTTCGGGACTTCCGAAGACCCTTCAGGTGACCTCGGACGAGATGTACGAGGCAATGTCGGAGGTTGCCGGCACCATTGTTGATTCCATACGCAATGTCTTAGAGGAAACTCCGCCGGAGCTGGTCAGCGATATAAGCAGCCGCGGTATAATCCTTACCGGCGGCGGCGCAAATCTTTTCGGTCTTGGTCAGCTTATCAAATCCGAAACGGGAATAAAAACCGTTATTGCAGACGACCCCGACGAATGCGTTGTGCAGGGAACGGGAAAATCTCTGGAGAATATATCTCTGCTTAAAACCTACAACGAGCGGCGGATAAAAAGATAAGATAACATAATATAATATAATATAACGCAAAAACAGGCTCAAGCTCCGAGCCTGTTTTTGTGTTATATTATCCGCATTTAATAATCTGCACGCCGACCTCCGCAAGCTCCGCTTGCCGCTGCGGCTCAATCTCCGCATCGGTTACGAGTCCCGTCAAATCCGAAAAATCGGCTAATTTAATAAATCCCACTCTGCCGATTTTGGAGCTGTCGCACATAAAATAATGCTCGGCGGAATTTTTCATCATTACCTTTTTTATCGCACACTCCTGCTCATTGCTCTCCAAAATTCCGTTTTCCCAAACAATGCCCTTACCGCTGAAAAACATCTTGTTGGCAAAATAATTTTCCTCGATGCAGTTCTCGGCGAACCGTCCCACAAAAGAGCTGTTCTGTCCGACAAGTCCGCCCACGCCGATAAGCTTTACGCTCTCACATTCCGAAAGCTCGTTAATCACCCTCAGCGAGTTTGTTATAACCGTAACGGGAAGCTTCAGTCCCGAAATTTCACGCGCCATATAGAACGTAGTGGTTGACGCATCCAGAAATATTGTATCTCCCGTGGCAATCATCCCTACCGCAGTCTTAGCAAGCCTCGCCTTTGCCTCTGTGTTGGTCGCCTTTCTCTTTTTCAGCGAAATCTCACCGCTGCTGTCGTCCATGGGCAACGCACCGCCGTGAGTCCTTCTCAGAAGCTCCTTCTTTTCAAGCTTCTCAAGGTCACGTCTGACCGTTTCCTCGGTAACACCCATTTCCTCGCTCAGGCGGCTGACCGAAACTGCCCCCGTTTCGTTCAAAAGCTCAATTATTCTTTGCTGGCGCTCAAGTGCAAACACACCGATACCTCCTTTTACTCAAAGGAGCGGCATATCTGCCGCTCTATGATAAGTTTTTATAATATTCATTAAATACATACTGTAATATATTTTACTTAATAATTCTTACAATATCACCGTTGCGCAATCCTGCTGAATTGGCATCATCCGTGTCAATGTGCATTTCCACGTTAAAATCGTCACGAACTCTGACCTGCACGTCATAAAACTTAGTCGGCTTTACGCTCTCCACCATTACGTCTACATAGTCGCCGTCAGCTATACCGTGCGCCTCGGCATACTCCGGTGTCAAATGTATATGTCTGTTTGCTATAATTACGCCCTCTTTTAAGTACACGCTGCCCTTAGGTCCGACAACGACAATACGCTCTGAGCCTTCAACCTTGCCCGACGGTCTGACGGGAGGGCTGACCTTTAAAACAAAGGTGTCCGTTCTTGAAATCTCGACCTGGGTTTTTGCTCTGACCGGGCCCAGAACACGCACCTTCTCTATTGATTTAAGCGACGGTCCCACCAAGGTTACACACTCCTCAGAGGCATACTCTCTGCCCATGAGTGTTTTTTTCTTTGTCAGCTCATACCCCTTTCCGAAAAGGGTATCCAAGTCCTCTCTGGACAGATGAATATGTCTTTGGGATACGCCGACCTTTATCTGCTTATGCTCACCCTGAACCTTTTTCAATGCCTCTCTGACCGCCTGCTCTACAACGCTTTTATCCATAATAACCTATCCTTTCAGCGGTTATATCTAACCCTCGTAATCAAAAAATTTGGCAACCTCACCGTGTGGTGACGGTATTACCGCACGGCCGTAAACCTCTCCGAGCTTTGATGCCGCCGTCTCTCCTGCAGCGACCGCCTCGGAAACAGCAGAGACCTCGCCCTTGATTATCAGCGTGACAAGCCGTCCGCCGAGCCGCTTTTCGGTGTGGATAATGCCCACCTCTGCGGTTTTCAGCATGGCATCAAGTCCTTCAATCGCAGCGACTAAGCCCTGCACCTCCAGAAGTCCGAACGCCGCACCGGGATCTTTAACCTCTGCCTCGACACCCAAAAACGATTTCGGAAGCTTCTTGTTAAACTTATCCCTGTTTATATCAAGGAGATACGCCATCTTATCGGTCTGACTGTCCGGCTGGGGAATAACGTGCGACACGATAAACTTATTCTCGCTTTTTGCGAGATTTTCCGCCGCTTCAATCGCAGCCTTGACCGCAGACACGCTGCCCTCAAGCTTAACCTCCATTATCAGCGGTGCCGGTATGTTGGCTCCGAACGGACGGTTGCGGTCAAAGGCAATAACCTTAACGTCCGCCGCCTTTGCCGCGGCGTCCGCTGCGCAGACCGCCGTTGTGAAGCTGTATACCTCTATCATTCCAAGTGCTTTCATACTAATACTCCAATTTATTTATTATAAAGCTTTATTCGTAATATATTTTATTTAATATCTATTACACAATATGAAGATTGTCAACCATCACGCATCTTCTCTGTCTTGTGAACGAATGTGCCGCCGTCAGACCCTCGCCGGTAGGACCGGCAATGGTGAATGTGGTGTAACCCTCACCGCCTGCGCCGATACCTGCGTATGACGGCGCATTCTTAACGAAAATCGTTGTTTCAACAGCACGGGCAAAGTTGGTAAGATTTTCGATATTCTTTGAATGTATATGTGCCGAGTGGCGGTTTCCGTGCTCTGCGGCAACGGCAAGTCTTATCGCCTCATCTATGTCATTTACACGGACAATGCCGAGGACAGGCATCATCATTTCTACCTGAACAAAGGGATGGTCATTGTCAACCTCACAGATTATAAGCCTCGGGTCTGCGTCGATGCCTATCGCCTTTAGGAACTTTCCCGCATCCTTGCCGACCCACTTCTTGTTAATGCAATACTTGCCGTTCTTTTCGATAAGGCAAAGCTCAACCAGCTTGTCTATATCTGCGCCCGAAATCAAGTATGCGCCGTTCTTCTGCATAGCCTCGATAAGCTCATCAGCCACATTGCGGAATACGAAGCACTCCTTTTCGGCGATACACGGGAGGTTGTTGTCAAAGCTTGCGCCTGCAACAATATCCGCACCTGCCTTTTGAATATCCGCTGTATCGTCAACGATAACCGGGGGATTGCCCGCACCGGCACCGATTGCCTTTTTGCCGGAGGACAGCAGAGCCTTTACAACTCCGGGACCGCCCGTTGCCACAAGCATACGCACAATCGGCGATGCCATCATCTCATTTGAGCTGTCCATGGTCGGCTTTTTAACCGAAACAACAAGGTTTTCGGGGCCGCCCGCCTCGCATATGGCTCTGTTTACCAAATCAACTGCATAGTTTGCGGTTTTGCACGCATGGGGATGCGGATTGAACACAACCGCATTACCGCCGGCGATCATACCAATTGAATTACAAAGAACGGTCTCGCTGGGGTTGGTGGAGGGGGTAATGCTTCCGATTACGCCGAAGGGGCCCTGCTCTATAAGCGTAAGACCGTCGTCGCCGGTCATAACAGAGGGCTTTAAGTCCTCTGTGCCCGGGGTCTTGTTGGCAACAAGCTGATGCTTGATAACCTTGTCGGCAACCCTGCCCATTCCCGTTTCTTCAACACCGAGAACAGCCATATTCTCCGCTTCTTCGAGAATCAGCTCGCGGATTTTGGAAATCATCTTTTCCCTCTGTGCAATAGAGTAGCTGCGGAACTGCGCGTATGCCTTCGCAACTGCGTCAAGTGCCTCGCCCATGGTGTCGAACACACCCTTCTGCTTCGGCTCGGCAGCTTTCTTCTGCATCGAATTTACAACATCCGCAACTATCTCACTGATATACTTTTCATCCACTACCATAATATTTCCTCCTGTATATAGGTGTTAAATACTCATCATAATTAATTCGGCTTTGCCTACATAACCGTTTCCCAAAGCTTTTCGTCCGGGTTTGCGATTACCGAGCTGTCGAGGAACATTCCCTTGTCGCCCGCCGCCTTTTCGGCGTTTTCAAGTGCCGCAGTCACCGCCGCAACCTCGCCTGTTATCAGCATATACGACTTTCCGCACATACCGCGGGCAAGACGCATTTCAATCAGCTCTACCTCCGCGGTTTTAACCGCCGCATCCGCCGCCACAATCATTGCGGCAACATTAAAGGTCTCCATTGTTCCGAGGGCATTCTTGTTCTTGACCTCGTTGACCCCGTATATTGCCGGAAGAAGTGTTTCATCCGGGTTTCCGAGGACAAACTTATCTATCATTTTTTCGCCCAGTGTACTCTCCGCCGCATCTACCGAAGCACGAACGGCACTGAGCTCGCCTGTGATAATCACTATGTATTTTCCGGGGCACACCACCTGCGCCTCTATCACCTCAACCTCAGCGGTCTTAATCATCAGATCTGCCGCCTTTATTCCGGCAGAGACGGTCTGATATTCCGCCATTCCTATTGCCTTGCTCATTTGCCGCCCTCCTGTCTGATCAAAATATATTTATCGGTCACAGCTATGACCTCGCCGTCCGCCGGCGAATGTGTGCTGACCGACAAGGCACTCTCCGCCGCCTTGGCAATTACCTGCCCGGCGGTGACGTGCTCTCCGGCTTCAACCGCCGCAACCGACGGTGCGCCTATATGCTGGCTGAGCTTAACCTTATATTCGCCGCTCGTGACGCTCTCGTCCGACAGCGGCGAATCGACCTCGTATTTAGTTAGGCCTATCCTCGCGGTCAGCCGCTCCTTCGACACGCCTCTGAAGCTGCGCACCTTTGAAACAGGCGCAGTCTTCGGCGACTTCGGAGGCTTTATCCCCTCACGCCGCAGGGCGTTTTTGTATTCCACAATCATCGTCCTCGGCGACAAGCCCTGACCGCAGGCATACAATTCGCATACACCGCAGCCGCAGCAGAACGCCGTGTTCAGCATAGGCTCGATATCTCTGATTGTTCCGCTGCTTGCCGCATGCATAAACTCGCTGGGCTCAATCGGGTGACCCAAAAGATGCCTCGGACACAAATCCGTACACATCCGACACTGGCAGCAGGAGCTCATTGCACGCCTGGTATCAATCTTCACATCGGCACGCTTTCTCTGTATAATATAATGCTCTCTCGGCAAAACGAGAATCGCATTTGTTGTCTTAGTCACTGTATCGTATATTCCGCACTCTCCGCCCATCATGGGGCCGCCGTTTATAATGGCATAGTCGGAAGTTGTCATTCCCCCGGCGCAGTTCTCGATAAGCTCCTTAAAGGTTATGCCAATCGGCGCATACACCGTTTTCGGGGTTTTGACCTCGCCCGCTATCGTCACATACTTGTGCGTTACGGGCTTGTTCTTTTCAAGTATATTGTAAACATTAAGTACCGTTTCGACGTTGAACACCGTCACTCCGACAGTAATCGGAATACTTCCGGGCGGTACGACCCGTCCCGTGGTCTCATATATGGTGACCACCTCATCACCCGACGGATAAACCTCGGGCAAAAACTTTATCTCAAAATTCTTGTAATCCGCCGCAGCCGCACTTACTGCAGCCACCGCGCCTTTATAGGATTTTTTTACTGCGATTATAACTCTGTCCGCACCCACTGCGTCCGCAATGACGCTGAGTGCTTTTGTAATCTCAAAGGCGTATTTTTCAAGCACCTGTCTGTGCAGCTTTAAAATCGGCTCGCACTCGGCGCAGTTTAAGATTATCGTATCGGCGTCCTCGCTCAGCTTTGCGTATGACGGGAACCCCGCACCGCCGGCACCGGCTGCGCCGCCCTCTCTCAAGAGGCTCGCCAAATCTTTTATATTCAATTTTATGCGCCCCCTTTTTTGTATTACTTAAAATGTCGAATATCAGCCGAAAAGCTCCTTGCCGTCATCGATAATTCCGACAATCGCCGCATCGGTGGGAGTATCCTCCCGATCCCGCCCGACTCTCGCCGCACTGCCCAAGGCAACAAGCACATACTCGCCGATTCCGGCACCTATGTCGTCAACCGCCACAATAGACGCACCGCCGTCTGACGGCTCGACAATCATAAATTTGCTGCCGATCAGCCTTTCGTTTTTTCGGGTTGAAACAACGCTCCCCGTAACCTTTCCAATAATCATAGCTTTCCCTCGCTTTTTACACGGCTCGGGGCGGAAGCGGGCAGCTCCCGCCTCCGCCTTACGCCGCCTGCCGTTTCTTATTTAAGTGTGGGCAAAATCTTCTCCACATCGCTGTGAGGTCTGGGAATTACGTGGGTTGCAACAAGCTCGCCGAGTCTTGCGGCGTTTGCGCTTCCGACCTCAACGGCCGACTTAACCGCACCTACGTCACCGCGAACCATAACGCTTACCAAGCCCGAACCGATCTTCTCCGTTCCGATAAGTACAACGTTTGCAGCCTTGAGCATTGAATCCGCCGCCTCTATTGCAGCGACCAAACCTCTTGTCTCAATCATGCCGAGTGCTTCCTGTGCCATTCTTTTTTCCTCCTTTATATTCTCTTTAACTTCTTTAACTTCTTTAACTTCTTTTACTTCTTTTACTTCATTGATTTCTTTTACTTCAGCGACCGTTGCCGATACGCTTTCGATATCTTTTGCCGCAGTTTTTGCGGTCTTTGCAGCCGACGCACCTCTGCCCGAGGGCTTTGCCGCGCCGCTTGTCTTTCTCACTGCCATTTATATCACCCCTTCAATTATTTAAGGGTCGGCAGAATCTTTTCCACATCGCTGTGAGGTCTGGGTATTACGTGGGTTGCAATAAGCTCGCCGAGTCTTGAGGCATTTGCGCCGCCGACCTCAACCGCAGCCTTAACCGCACCGACGTCACCGCGAACCATAACGCTTACCAAGCCGGAGCCGATCTTCTCTGTTCCGATAAGCTCAACCTCCGCCGCCTTTACCATTGCATCGGCCGCCTCGATTGCAGCAACCAATCCTCTTGTTTCAATCATGCCAAGTGCTTCCTGTGCCATTGTATTTTTCCTCCTATATAATTAGTTTTAATTATTTACTTAAATCAATTTACTCATTTACGATCGCAATCTTCAAGCCTTCCATACGGAGGTTTGTCTCATGCGCTTCGTTTATCTTATCGAGCGGGAACCTGTGAGTAATCAGGTCGCTCATGGGGAGACCTATTGCCTTTGCCCTCTTTAAGAAATCAAAGGTTGTCGCATAGTCGCGGAGGGTATATACCCAAGAGCCGACTGTGGTAATCTCCTTTGCGCAGATGTCGAAGTGGGGATTTATCGTTGCGTCACCGCCGTTGATAAAGAAGCCCAGCTCGCAAAGGCCGCCGCCGTTTCGGATAAACTTATAGATATTGCTGTGTGCAACGGGTGAGCCGGTGCACTGGAATGCGAAGTCCGCCGGATAACCGCCGAAGGCATCGCAGACCGCTGCGGACAGCTCCTCGATACCCTTGTGGTTCTTGAAGTTTACGGACTTTTCAGCGCCCATCTTCTTTGCGAACTCAAGTCTCTTTTCCTCGCCGTCCACCGCAACAATATTTTCGATACCCATTGTACGCAGAACCGCAATACAGATAAGGCCTATGGGGCCGCAGCCCTGTACAACAACACGGCTGTTGAATCTGAGTATTCCCGTGGTCTTTGCACGCTCAACCGCATGAATCAGAACCGCACACGGCTCTATTAAAATTCTCGAATCCAAATCCAGGTCGGACACATTGAATATCGTGGAGCCGCCCCTTACCAATATGTAATCCGAGAACCAGCCGTTCAAGTGAATATCATCATCGGGCAGAAGTCCGTAAACGTCTGCGCCGCCGACGTTCTGCTTGTTTAAATCGAACATTGTTATGTCGGGATTGTCCTTGAATATCATGCAGGTTACAACCTTGTCGCCTACGCCGAGAGGCTTGCCTGCGCTGTCGGTCTTGACGTTCTTGCCGACCTTTACGACCTCGCCCGTTCCCTCGTGACCGAGAGCCACGGGAATCAGGCCGAAGGGGTCACGCTTGAACTCATGGGCATCAGTGCCGCATATACCGCAGCCTTCAACCTTGACCAAAACGTCATCGTCACCGACTTCGGGAATGGGAAATTCCTTGATATCATAATGCTCAAGCTCGGTCAGCATTGCGACCCTCGCCGTATTCGGCACCTTTCCCGACGGCTGCGCCGCACTCGGTGAGCCGCCCATCTGAGACAAAACCTGCTTTACAATCTGTTCGATATTTTTTTCATTCATATCCATAATTGTAATCTTCCTTTCGTATTTTCCGATACAGCCTCGTATTTTTTGATACTATCTCGTATTTTTCGATACCGCCGATTTACAGCCCGTGTTTTTCAGCCAGCCGCACAAAGACCTCCTCGGCATATTCGCCAAGGTACGAATCCTGCTCCTCGCTGCCGCCGCTGACACCGAAGCCGCCTATTATCCTATCCCCGACAACAAGCGGAATGCCGCCGCCGAAGATAACAATCCGTCCGCCGTTTGTATGCTGGATTCCGTAGAGCGAGCCGCCCGGGGCCGCAAGGGTTTTCAACGCCGAGGTTTTCATCTTCAGCGATGCCGAGGTGTACGCCTTGCCGAGGGCAATGTCATAGCTTGCTATATACGCCCCGTCGGCACTCTGCACCGAAACGGGGTTCGTACCGCTGTTCACAACGGCACACACCGCCGCAACCCCCATCTCCGCCGCACGCTTTATAACCTCAGCGATAAGCTCGTTGGCGATTTTAAGCGGAATATCGTGTATATCCGAATATTTATCGGAGACCTCCGCCCTCCCCTCGGAGAGGTTTGCGGTCTGCTCCGCATTCTCGTTCATAACACGTCTGACTATATCGGAAATCTGTTTTACATCCATTTATCTCACCCCAAAATTATTTGGAGAGCTGCTCCATAACCTTCTTGGTGATTTCGGCGATAAGCTCTTCGTTTCCGGAAACCTTTGCGGAAACGCAGCCGCCGCCGCAGCTGTGGCAGCTTGCCTTGCCCTCTTTTGCGTTGGGGCACATATTTGCCGGGTGCTTACCCTTCATGCCGAACTGACGGCGAATCTCGTAAAGTCTTTCTACCTGCTGAGGAGTGAATTCCTTCGGGCCGCCGAGAAGTCTGGACTTAAACAGCAGCTCTGCGTAGAACTCTACCGACTCCATCTTATGGTATGCGGCAAGCAGAGAATCCGAGTAGGTCAGTGCGCCGTGGCTCTCGAGGAGAACCGCATCATAGTACGGGAGGTATTTTTCAACCGCATCGGGAATTTCGTTTGTAGACGGTGTGCCGTATTCCGCAATGGGAACGCAGCCGAGAGCGATTACCGCCTCGGGCATGATCGGCTGTGTAAGGGGGATACCGGCAATTGCGAAGCTTGTCGCATAGGTCGGATGTGCGTGTACAACCGCATTAACATCCGGACGCTTCTGATAAACTCTCATGTGCATCTTTATCTCGGAGGACGGCTTAAAGTCACCGTTCGCCTGGAGCACGTTGCCGTTTGCGTCTACCTTACAAATATATTCGGGAGTCATAAAGCCCTTGCTTACACCGGTCGGCGTACAGAGGTACTCGTTATCGCTGAGCTTGACCGATATATTACCGTCATTCGCCGCAACCATATTCCTGTTGTAGATGCGCTTTCCGATGTCACAAATCTGCTTTTTGATTTCAAATTCAGATACCATTTTAAAATCTCCTATCATCTTTATTTTATGGTAAATTTAATTATTTTTTGATTTAGTTTTGCTTTTTTCGCTTTACATTTACTATTCTATCACTTTTTCTTTGTTATGTCAATAGTTATTTCTGTGTTTTTGTGGTTTTTTCTGTGATTTTTAAAAATTCAAGCAGTTTATCCAAGCCTCTGCCGCTTTTTGAATCAACAGGAAAAATCCTTTTGCACCCGGCAAGCTTAAGCCACTCGGCACTCCGCTCCGGATTTGCGCCCTCGCGGTCGATCTGAGTTACGATTCCGATAACCTCACGGTTCGCCATGCAGGTTATATTCGGGCTGTACAGGGAATACTGCTCCGTTGCGGAGAGCAAAAGCCCCACCACGTCCGCCTCGTAGGAATACAGAGCCAGCGCCCGTGCCAGATAATGATTCTCGGCATATTCGCCGGGGGTGTCTATCACCGCGTCATGGTAATTTATGTACTGGGTTTTTTCGTAGTGAATCCGCTGACCGCGTATTGCCTGAGTCAACGTGGTTTTTCCGCAGCCGCTCCTGCCCATCAGTATTATCTTTTTCATGTCGCTTACGTCTTGGTAATGGGGCAGACGGTGAAGCCGAGGGTTTTTTCGACGTATTCCGTCAACGCACGCAGCGCCGCCTCCACCTCGGACACGGTGCCCGTAACAATCAGCGTTCCGCTGAAGCGATCAACAAAGCCAAGCTCCACGCCGGAGGACTTTATGGCTATGTCACCGGCAATAATTGCCGTTTCCGCCGGGGACATTGTTACGATTCCTATTGCGGATTTCGCATAGTCAACCGCCGGGTCAAGACCGAGCTTTTTATAGAGTATTTTGTCGGGATTTGCGATTATATGAGCCAGGGTTACCTGCTTGCCGGGGACAAGCTCCTGTATAATTCTCATTTTATCGCGAAAATCGTTTTGTTCCATATATTATTCATTCCTTTTTGAGTATTGGATGCAGTGTTCTGTTTTCGGGTATCCCTCCACCACCTTCGGTGGTCCCCCTCCCTTTAGGCAAGGGAGGCTATTTCGGTCGGTACTCGGTGGTCCCCTCTTAGGCAAGGGAGGCTATTTCGGAGCGTAGCGGGCTATAAAATAGGGCTCCCGAAAAATCGAGGATTGATCCGAGATTTTTTACCCTAAAGGGCACAGGTGGGAAGAGGAGTCACGGCGAAGCAAGCGATGATGCGAATATGATAAGCATCAAGCAAGCGCAGCACGTGGCGATGAGCCTCGGGGTAAAGGAAAATCTTTTCCGCCATAGTCGCAACGGGGTCGATGGAACGGAACGCAATATTTAATAGCCACAAAATTACGCAAAAGCTGCCGCCACGGGGAAATTCCTCCCGTCATTTTCTACAAAAATGCCACACACCAAAGCCTCCCTTGCCTAAAGGGAGGTGTCAGTCGAAGACTGACGGAGGGATTCATATGCAGCATTATAAATATACCGGCATACTCCGTCAAAGCTTCTATTAACCTCGTTATTAGGTATTCTGACAACCGGCAATTTCGCCGGTCTGTTCTTTATGTTCTGATTTTATATTTTAATTTTACTTTTTACTTATGATGATATGTTCTGTTTTCGGGTATCCCTCCACCACCTTCGGTGGTCCCCCTCCCTTTAGGCAAGGGAGGCTGTTTGGTCGATGGAACGGAACGTTCCCGGCACGCTTCTAACCGCCGATTTGAACCTTTATGTTATGCCGCTCCGCCGCACGCTTCAGCTTCTGCATCTTCTCGTTTGAGGGCGGATACACGTCCCCCATCAGGTATTCCCTTCCGAGGCCTGCGTACTTGTCCGCACCCATTCGGTGATACGGCAGAAGATGCAGCCTTAAAACACCGAGTGACGCCGCAAAGCTCGCTATATCCGAGATTTCCTCCTCAGTATCGTTGAACCCGGGAATAACCGGCACACGCACCGTAAGCTCGGTATGCTCCGACCTCGCAAGCTTCGCCGCATTCTTTAGGATAAGCTCGTTCGGCTGCTTTGTGTACTCCTTGTGCTTTTCGCTGTTCATATGCTTTATATCCATAAGGTAGTAATCCAAGTACGGCAGCAGCCGCTCTATCTTCTCAAACGGTGCAAACGCCGTGGACTCCACCGCAGTGGTGATTCCAAAGTCCTTGGCATATCTCAAAAGCCCCTCGGAGAAGTCAAGCTGCGTCAGGCACTCGCCGCCCGACAGAGTCAGACCGCCGCCGCTCCGCCTGAAGTACGGCATATCCCGAAGTACGTTATCCATAACCTCTGCCACCGTCACATCCCTGCCGACAATCTTCTCCTTGCCGCCGACCTGCATTTTCTGAACCTCAAACTCCTGCGACTCCGGGTTGCAGCACCATCTGCAACGCAGAGGACAGCCCTTTATAAAGACTATCGTCCTGACTCCGGGGCCGTCATGAACCGAATATTTTTGTATATTGAATATTCTGCCCTTTATATCCTTGTAATCCATAATCTACACCTTTTATATGGAGGCCTGCTCCGTTCTGTTGATAATATCGTCCTGCAAAGACTTTGAAAGAGTGGTAAACAGAGCACTGTAACCGGCAACCCTGACCACAAGACTTCTGTACTTATCCGGATTCTTCTGCGCATCCCGCAATGTCTCACGGCTGACAACATTAAACTGCATATGGCTTCCCTTCTGATCAAAGTATCCGCGCACCAGGGTTACAAACGCTTCAAGCCCCGACTTTCCGGCAAGAGCGGAGGGGTGGAACTTCATATTAAACAGCGTTCCGTTGGACGCAATATAGTGATCCAGCTTTGATACAGAGTTCGCCGATGCCGTAGGACCGTTTATATCCCTGCCTGCCGAGGGCGAAACTCCGTCCGCAACCGGCATATACGCAAGTCTGCCGTCCGGGGTTGCACCCGTCTGCGCACCGAGGGGAACATTCGCCGAAACGGGGTACAGACCTGCCTGGAACTGTCCGCCTCTGGGGTTCTTGTAGCTCTCGAGCGGCCGTGTATAGGTATACGCAACGTCTCTCGCAAAGGCGTCTACCTCGTCATTGTCGTTGCCGAACTTGGGTATCTCGTCTATCATATCCAAGATTCTGCCGTACCGAGCCTTGTCTGCCTCGGAGCAGTGGTTTTTCCCTGCCTCGGCAATGACTTTCGCCACAATCTCATCGTTTATCTCAATGCCGGAATCGGTCATATTCTTCAATACCTCAACTGCGGTTTTCTCCACCATCTTCTGCGGCAGGGGCTTGCCGTAGTTGTTGTCGAGGGCGTCCTTCAATTCCTCAAGCGTGACCTTTCTATCCTCATACACAAGCTTTTTAATCGCAAACAGCGAATCCGCCATATTCGCAATTCCGAAGCCCTGAGGCCCGGTGAAGTTGTATACCGCACCGCCGTTCTGCACGCTCTTGCCGCACTTTACGCAGTCGTCAACCATGGACGACAGGAACGGCAGAGGACACCTCTCGGCGTGCGCCTCGTCTATGGCGTTGTCCGCATTGACGAGAAGCTCAATCATATCCTTCATCTGCGCCTTGTAAGCGTTATAGAAATCGTCAAAGGTCTTAAAATCCGAAAGCTCGCCGGTTCTGTGACCCAGTTGATAACCCTTGTCGACACCGTTGGAGAAAACAAGCTCCAGCGGGCGGCACATATTAAAGAACGCCGCATCATGCCAACCGTCGGTCTTGCCCGACTTCTGCGGCTCTACACAGCCGATAATGTTATAATCTCTTGCATCCTCCATGGTAAGGCCTCTGCTCAAAAGTGACGGAATGATAACCTCGTCGTTATAGTAAGCAGGCAGACCGATTCCCGTTCTGGTCAGCTCTGCCGCCTTCAGCATAAATTCGTGGGGCGAGCCGTTCCACACTCTTATCGAGAAGGACGGCTGCGGCAGCATAACGTGCATACACGCCTCAACACACATAAATGACAAATCGTTTGTTGCATCACGGCCGTCGGGCGTCTGTCCGCCGGCAATCAGATTCTGGAACAGGCTGTAGCCGGCAAAGCCCTCGGCAGACGCCGCATCACGAGCCTTGTTCAAGTCGTTCAGCTTGACCCAGATGCAGTCCATAAGCTCCTGGGCAAACTCACGGGTAATTTTTCCGCTTTCCATATCCGCCTTGTAATACGGATACATATACTGGTCAAATCGCCCCGGGGATATGGAGTGTCCGCTGGACTCCATCTGAATCAGCATCTGCACAAACCAGAAGGACTGACACGCCTCATAGAAGCTCTGCGCCCCGTATTCCGGAACCCTTGCACAGTTCTCTGCAATCTTCAAAAGCTCACTGCGGCGAACCGGGTCCTTCTCCCTCTCCGCAAGCTCCGCCGCATAGCGTGAATATCTTTTTGCGTATGTAATCGCCGCTTCACAGCTTATTATAACCGCATTTAAAAATGCGCTCCGCTCCGAGTAGTCCGCCTCGGCAACGGAATGTGCTTCAAGCTCCGCACGGGTTCTGTCAATAATACCCCGGAATCCGATTTCAAGCACCTCGCCGTACTTGACCGTAACGTGACCTACGCCGTTATAGAAGTAGTTACCCGGCGTGAAGATGTTATGCTCAATCGCCGCCGCCGCTCTCTCGTCCATGTACGAGGTTGCAAGCTCCGACGTCGTCTTGCCCTCCCAATAGCTGTTGGCTTCTCTCAATCTCGCCTTTGTTTCCTCAGAGATATAGAACGGATCCGCATCTCTTTTCTCTATTGTATCAAACTCGCTCTCTAACCACTTGTAGGAAAACTCCGGGAAGGTCTGACAGCCTCTCGGCGCCTTTGTTGCGCTCCCGACAATAAGCTCCTCATCGCGAATGGTTATGGGGATATTCTCGGTAATATGTGCAAACGCCTTCGCCTTTCTCATTATCACCGGCTCGCCCTCGGTCTGCTTAAAGCTCTCGGTCAGAAGAACCGCACGATCCGCCTCTATCTCGGGCATTTTCTTAAACAGGTTCTCCACCAGTCTTGTTATTCTGCCGCTCTTTTTGATTGTTCCGCTGTAAAACTTACTCATTCCTAAATTTCCTTTCTCTGTGTATTTTTATTCCTGCCGCAGAACTAAGCTTTGCGGCTGTATTTAATCTGTATTATTGCCCGTCCGATCTGCGGTTTCACCTATATCTCCTCAAGTGCCCTTGCTATATCCTCAACGATAACTGCGCCGGGAAGGTTCATTCTGTGTACGGCATCCTTCATTATATATTTGTTTGCGGCTCGGCGCAGCATACTCAAATCGTTAAGGTTATCACCGAAAACCGCCGTTTCACGGAAACCGACCTTAAGTCTGCGCTGCATATACTCAACCGCCGCTCCCTTGCCTGCGCCGACGCTTATCCAATCCGTCCACTCACTGCTCTTATATACCTCAAAGGTGCAGGGCGGAGCTTCGGAATATTCGGCGCCAAGCTTGGAAATCTTAATTACATCGTGTACCTCCGATAAATCACAGCTATGCACGGCATAATCTTTATACCTCGCCGCCATAACCGCACCCAATGCCAAGTCACGGTAATAGGTCTTAAACGGAGTGTGAAACACAAGCTTTGATTTTTCAAAAACGCTCCTGACCGCAAAATCGGGAATCGGCTTTTTATACAACACCTCTCCTCGATATATAACCGCTCCGCCGTCGGCGCATATGTAATACATATCACCGTGTCCTCGGAATATGTCGAAAAGCTCGCTGTATTGCCTTCCGCTTGCCGCAGCGAATACAATATTCTTATTTTCAAGGCTGCGTATGGCGGCAAGCACCTCGTCGGAGATTTTATCCTCTCCCCTCGGCAGCAGTGTACCGTCAACGTCACAGACAACCAATTTCTTCATAATAAATCCACCGTATACAACCATAAATCCACCGTATACAACCATAAATCTATCTTTACACTTCTACTATACATCATATTCTCACAAATGTCAATAGAAAACACAGAAAAAAATTAAAAAACACAGAAAAAACAAAGAAAATAACTGTTATTAAACAGATTTATCCCAATTCCGTATAGCAATACCTTTAATTTTTTGAGTTTCCCCAAAACCTGAAGACATAATAAACAGCGTAAGTACAAGGAAAAACGCAAATTCAAATTTGAAATCGTCTGTGATTTGATACACTGATAAATTTAAATTAAACTTATTACTTATAATGTTATGATTTGTTTTCGGGTATCCCTCCACCACCTTCGGCGGTCCCCCTTCCTTTAGGCAAGGGAGGCTATTTGGCTGATGCTCGGCGGTCCCCCTCCCTTTAGGCAAGGGAGGCTCAAGTGTGGCTTATTTAATTATTCAATATTCATTATTCATCATTCACTATTCATTAATAAAGGATTTTTGTAATGAATAATTAATAATTAATAATGAATTGTTGTAAAATAACTTTTTAATTATGCATTATGCATTATGAATTATGAATTATTTCCGTCATTCTATGACACTGCAAACCAAGGAACGTTCCGGAAGCGTGCCGCTTCACCAACGCCGTTGCGACTATGGCGGAAAAGATTTTCCTTTACCCCGAGGCGGCAGCTTTTGCGTTTAGAAAAAGCCTCCCTTGCCTAAAGGGAGGTGTCAGTCGAAGACTGACGGAGGGATTCATATGCGATATTATCAATATACCGACATACCCCCTCAAATCTTCTGTTAACCTCGTTATTAGGTATTCTGACAACCGGCAATTTTTGCTGTTTTATTCTTTCTGTTCTGGTTTTATACTTTAATTTATGTTGACAACTTTGGAGATTTGATATATTATTACGATATAAAGCATAAAGCATAAAATAAAAGGAGCGATAATACTATGAATGAAAATATAGGAAAAAATATCTGGGTGATTCCCGACGGATTTATGAGCGATACAAGCTGCGGTAATTTTGTATCCCACGAGGCAGTATGTGTGCTGAATCTCGGCAACACAGCCGCGAAAATTTCTCTGACCGTTATGTTTGAGGACAGAGAGCCTCTCGGCGGCTTTAAAGCAGTGTGCGAACCTCGCCGCACCAACCATATCCGACTTGACAAAATTGTCAATGACAAGGGCGAGAGGATTCCGAAAGAGGTGCCCTATGCCGTTTTGGTCGAAAGTTCCGTCCCGATTGTTGCACAGCACAGCAGAATGGACGTTTCTCAGCCGTCAATGACGCTTATGACCACCATTCCGTATTAAAATCAGAACAAACCGCGGCAGCATTGCGTTATGCTAAGCTGCCGCGGTTTTTATGCCTTAGAAATTATCAATACTTTGGATATCAAGCTGTGCTTTTACACCCATCATAACATTAACAGCCTCTGCTGCATCCATAGTGTCAGCCAAACCCATAAGAGTTACATCTGCCGCAAGCATAAGCAAGCATAAATAGTTTATATCCACACCCGTGAAGCTGTAATTTCCTCCCACAAGTCCCAAATAAGCATAGTAGTC
>CACXES010000087.1 GCA_902766745.1 uncultured Ruminococcus sp. | reverse complement strand
CGCATTATTGTATCTGTGGCACATAATAACGGGAGTTTTTTCGTCTGCATATTTTTCATACGAAATAAATATTCCAAAGTCTTTTAAGGCGTCAATAAGCGAAACCTTCTCATCAGCATAACGGCAGTCGCTTATCACACCGCACCTATTTTTATCTCCGTAGAATATTACCTTTCCGCCGTTATCGATAAAGTTTGTAATCTCATTTTTAAACTCATCGGTATAAGGTACAGGTGTAACTATTACCGATGGCTTATATATGCTCTTATCCTGTTTTGCAAACAGCGAAGTCGTAGTTACAGATGATATGGGGCATCCCTCTGTTATGGCATTGGCGATAAACCAATCCTCATCGTTCATCGACCTTAACATATACTCACTGTCTGCGGCTGAGTATTCATCAAATGGGTATACCCATACAACAGGTGATACCGCATCAGGCAGTTCCTTTATCGCTTTTATCAAATGCGGCATCGGCTCATAAACGCAACTGTCAGGCATATCTCCCAGAGAGTTGTCAATCGTAAGCAGATTCAGGTTCGTTGGTGAGTTTACCTGTCCGTTTTCATCTATCCTTGATATGGCAAACGGCAGGTAAATATCATGAGGCAAGCTGTTGTATCTGTCATACCATGGCGAATTCATCCACCACGGGTCATGTATATAATATCTTATAAGAAAATCTTTATTCGGAACATAAGATATTCTTGACATATATCCCATAAGCTCCAGTCCGAAATTACCGTCAATAGCCGCCCAGGGCGAATTGGGAGGGGGCAGAATTCCATCAACGGAATCATATATGGTTTTCAGAGGAACACCGTCCGTCGCCAAATCTATTCCCATAGACATATTTGTACCGCGCACCTGAATCGGGAAACTGCATTCCCTTGTGAACAGCTCCCAAAATTCGATTACGCAGTCCTTTACCTCATCTAAGGCCTCGGCATTAAAATTCTCTCCGTCAAAGATTGCGCCCTTTGCCGACCACGTTTCCTTTCCGAATCCCAGTCCATTTGAAAGCCATATATAATCATAACCCATGTCGGTCAGAAAAATCTGAGACTGTTTTCCGAAAAATGTGCCGAATTTTGTATTATCGGGTATTCCGTTGGGATATGCCGCGTACCTCTCCGAATCGCCATTCAGAACTCCGTAGCAGCAAACCATAGTTGCAGGCCCCATATCATTTCCAAGGCATATCTCATTATGCCGCTTATACTTAAACGATGATTTTGAAAATTCCGGACCGGGATCAAAGGTTGCACCCACAGTGATACTTTTCCCACCCGTAAGCTCTGCACCAACACGCTTAATTATTTCAATAATATTGTGCAAAATTTTATATGTCATTACAGGCGGATTGTCCATATACAAATAGTTTGTAGTATGAAGCCCCTTTCCCTCAGGGTCTATCGCTTGGCTGCTCGCGAGCTCGTTCGGATTTGCACCGCCTACCAGATACGCCCACTCAAAGCTTTTGTCCATATCACCGGTATAATCGAGAATTTCACTGCCATCCGCAGCCCACAGCAAGACCGAAACCGTATCAGCCTTTTTGAGCAGCGGTGACCACTGTGTAAAAAATTCCTTGCATACATCCTCTATATATTTATCATCCGTTTGCTTAAACGGCTTTAAACTCATTTCAAGAGTTATATTTTTCATTTTACAACAACCCCTTCTATTCCGAGAATATCCGCAATTTTCGCAAGCTCGTCGGCGTGATGACCTATGCCGAGCGCATAATGGTGCGTCGGTCCTTCCATGACCCACTTTTTGATAAATTCTTTTGTTGTCGGCTCAAAAAATCCTCTTGTATTGGTATTCCCTGTCGGCGGAATAGCTCCCGATTTTGAAAAGCCCTCTCCTATAACAAACTTGAATTTGCCGTCATAGGTCTGCGTTATGCCCAGCATGGTTATAGGCCCTTCCTTAATTTTAAATTCGACCCCCGCGCCGCTGCCCGGCTTTCCGTGGTATTTTTTTAGACTTCTGAGTATCGGCTTTCCCTCGGCAATTGCCAGGTGATGCGGCCCGTCATGGCCGACAAGAATAAAATCCTCCTCGAAGTCGAACGGATGGAACTCAGCAAAGCTTCCGCCTATGTTCAGCCTGTCCATAATCAGCATTGCAATACATGTTTTAATATCAAATTCTCCGCACATGGGAATCCCCTGCGCATTAAGGATTGAATTTCCGACTATAAATGTCGACGCAAGAGTTCTCTGAACAGTGTTGTCAAGTCCTTCATAGTAATATGCAAGCCCTGTCAAGTTGTATTTATCCACCAGGCGGTCAAGGGCAACTGCCGATTTTGCCGCCTGAAGCTTATCCGCATCGGTGAGCTTCATCGTAATGGGGTCGCTCTTCGGGTCGGGCATATCAAACTCTTCATCTATAACCTTTATTTTCGCCTGTATCTCTTCCTCCGTTACTTCATTGTATACCTCGACCGCATCATCTATCTCCAGAAGCGGCACATGTATGCCGAAGGCTGCCGAGATTGCCGTCGGGTCAGCGTGCATATCGTACATCGCTTCCATTGTATGACCCATAAGACCGAGTCTCGCACCCTTTAAGCCATGCAGAGCCATAGCAATATTACACCATTTCGCAATTTCCGCCATTGCTGCTTCGTCATCATAAAGCGTACCTATTATGACATCGTATATCTTTTTTCCAAGCCTGTTTGCCACTCCCACAAATTCCGGAACAGCGCAGATATTATCGTTTTCCAGCTGCATAAATGTGCTCGCTTTTGTATAATCCAGCTTTGAGCGCGGCTGCAGCGCCGTCAGAATCATCGGAACGTCACAACCGAGAATAATAGGTGCAAATACCGATGATGTGGCGTATGTAATCATATTGCAGATTAACAAATCCACGTCCTGTTTTTTTATCTCCGCCGCAAGCTTATATGCCTGACTGTTATTGCCGCTGAAGCCGAAATCGACAACCTCAACGCCGTTGACCTTAACCGTCTCAATTAGATCGTTGTGGTAACCGCAGAGCTTTTCCCGAAGTCCCTCAAACTGTTCGAAGTAAACCTCATGAACCACAGCAAAAACTCCGATTTTTGCTGTTCTCTTATTCTTTCTTTGTATCATTCACATCTGCCTCCTTTTTAAATTATCTTGATTATATATGAATTTAATGCTATAATCAATGTATAATTTAAATCAATATTTGTATAAAATAAATCTTCGGAGTGACCAAATGTGAATATATCTGAAATTACGTTATAAATTATAAAAAGCTCGATACGAGATCATGGTCATATCGAGCTTTTTATATGTATTTTATTCTGCCGATTTAGATGCGTTTTCCATTTGGTTTAGGATTTTTTCAATCTCCTTCCGAAGCTCCTCTTTTCTTTCGGGATCATCGGTATTGTTGAATTCGTCTGTCATATCCGCAAACTCCTCCATCGACACATCCGGAACATTGTCATTGTTTTTATCCGCAGCTTCAGAAGAGCTGTTTTCACCGTCCGAACTCTTATCTGTATCGGACTCTTTTTTGTCGCCGCTGTCATTGGCTGCCTTATCCTTTGCTTCCTCCGACTGCTGTTCTTGAACCTTCTCTGCCGGCTTCGACTCTGACGTCTTGCCGCAGCCGATAAAGGTAAGGCACAGTGCCATACATATTGCAGCTGTAATATATTTCTTAAATTTAAGCATAATAATAACCTCCGTTCCGCCGCCCTGCATCGGCACAAATTAATTAAATTTCTCTTATCAGCAGGGCAAGGAATGATAAGAGATTATTACGCCCATGTGCGTTTCCGATGGCTATGCCTCGGAAAATTTCGCACGGGCAATTTAAACCGCCGGAGGCATAGCGAGAAAAGTGCTTTCACGTTATGTCTCCCGTTTGATATAAAATTTATCTGTGGTCATTTGATCGATGCCTTACATGGTGTACATCCGGCACACTACATCTCCGAAATATCATCGCCCTCCAGAACGGTCACACCACCATCAGTAAGCCTTTCAGCCGCTAAGTCCATATCATCTGTTCTGATGGCTATGACAGATGAATTACCCAGCTTTTCGCCGAAGGCGTACATATATTCAACAGATATCTTGTTCTCGCTAAGTATTTCAAATGTATTCATCAATGCGCCCGGCTCATCATTGACCGCTACAGCAAGCACATTGCATATCCGTACAACAACACCGTCATTGTTCAGCACCTTTTTCGCCTTATCGGCATCACTTACAATCATCCTGATTATGCCGAATTCCGTTGTGTCCGCAAGCGACAGAGCTTTTATGTCAATCATATTGTCTGCAAGAGCACGCAGAATTTCCATAAGTCTGCCGGGCTTGTTTTCAACAAAAACCGAAAGCTGTTTTACCATAATAATCCTCCTTATCTGTTCATATATATTTATATTGTATTTTTATATTAATCATGCAAATTTCTGTTGTCGATAACCCTCTTTGCCTTGCCTTCACTTCTGGCAATTGTTTTCGGGTTAACAAGATGAACCTTTGCACCGAGACCGAGTATACTGCGAAGATCAGATGTAATTCTGTTCTCTATCCTCTCAATCGACTTGACATCGTCCGCAAAAAGGCTTTCTGTCATTTCAACGTTTACATCTAATGTATCTGTATTGTTTTCTCTGTCAATTATTATCTGATAGTTCGGGGTTATACCCTCACCGATTTTAAGCAGAACCTCCTCGATCTGTGAGGGGAATACATTTACACCTCTGATTATGAGCATATCATCGGTTCTGCCGCTGGGCTTGTTCATCCTCACGAAGGTTCTGCCGCACTCGCACTGTTCATAATTGAGCGAGCATATATCCCTTGTCCTGTATCTTATTACCGGAAAGCCCTCTTTTGTTATAGTGGTAAAAACAAGCTCACCCTGTTCTCCCTCAGGGAGAACCTCACCTGTATCAGGGTCAATAATCTCTGCTATAAACATATCCTCATTCACATGCATACCATTCTGACATTGACACTCATAGCTGACGCCGGGACCCATAATTTCGGATAAGCCGTAAACATCATAGGCCTTTAAGCCGAGTGAATCCTCGATAGCACGGCGCATATCCTCCGTCCATGGCTCTGCACCGAAAATTCCTGCTTTAAGCTTTATTTTATCGCGAAGACCCGCCTCATTAACAGCCTCTCCCAGATACATAGCATACGATGGAGTGCAGCACAAAATAGTTGAGCCAAAATCCACCATTGTATTTATCTGACGCTGTGTATTGCCGGAAGACATTGGGATAACCGTTGCACCGATTTTTTCCGCACCACCATGTGCGCCGAGACCGCCGGTAAATAAGCCGTAGCCGTAGGATACCTGAACGATATCGTTCTCATCTCCGCCCGCTGCGTAAATTTGACGAGCCATACAATCTGCCCACATATCCAAATCGTTTTTGGTATAGCCAACAACAATCTGCTTTCCTGTCGTTCCCGAGGATGCGTGGGTTCTGACAATATTCTTCAACGGCTCGGCAAAAAGACCGTAAGGATAATAATCACGCAAATCCTGCTTGTACGAAAACGGCAGGCGCGGAAGGTCGTCGACGCCCTTTATATCATCCGGCGTCAGCCCAAGCTCATCCATCCGATGTCTGAAAAGCTCAACCCTTTCATACATTCGCTTAACCTGCCACACAAGTCTCTCGCTTTGCAGCTCGCGGATTTTCTCACGCGGCATACATTCAAATTCCTTTTGAAAATAACTCATTTAAAATCGCCTCCGATTTATTTATCATTAACAATACATACGCGAATATGCACCAACAAATCAACCCTTACAAATTATAACCTAAATCAAACGCCTTAAGGTTTGATTCAAGAAACTTTTCCGGCGTGCTTGTCTTGATGGTGTTTATCCACTTTTCGTAAGGTATAGACGTATTTTTAGCCATTATTCCTATAAGCACAACATTTACCGCCTTGATATTTCCGGCTTCTTTCGCATATTTAAGCGCATCTACACTTATCAAATCAACCTTGGCTTTAAGCTTTGCCTCTATATCGTCAGGATAGCTCATCGCACCAACTATGACAGGCATCGGATCCATTTTCTGCGTATTTACAATCATTTTCCCACCCTTTTTAAGGTAAGGCAAGGCACGGTATGCCTCAAGCATTTCAAATGCAAGAATAATATCCGCCTCTCCCTCGCCGATTATGGGAGAGAAAACTCTGTCGCTGTATTTTACATATGTAACGACACTTCCGCCTCTCTGGCTCATTCCGTGAACCTCTGACACCTTTACATCATAACCCTCACTGACAACAGTATTCCCGAGAATCCTGCTCGCAAGGAGAGTTCCCTGTCCGCCTACGCCTACTATCATAATATTCACGCAAATCACTCTCCCTTCTCCATTGCACCGAACGGACATACGTTAAAGCAAAGTCCGCAGCCGTTGCATTGGGTTTCGTCTATAACAATCTTTTCACCGTTAAACGATATTGCAGGGCAGCCAAGCTTCATGCACATTCTGCACTTTTTGCACTTATCGTTTACAACACACTTGCCCGTATAACGCACTCCTTTAAGCAGAGCACAGGGTCTTTGCGCAATAATGACCGACGGCTCGTCCCGATCCGTCTCTTCCTTTACAACCTTCTCGAAATTCTTTACATCAAACGGGTCTGCTACAACAACATGTTCAACACCCACTGACTTGCACAAAGCAAGCAAATCCACCTGCTTTGTGGGCTCTTTTCTGATTGTATAACCGGTAGTGGGGTTATCCTGATGTCCTGTCATTCCCGTTATCGAGTTATCGAGTATGATAACAGTGTTTGCACCCTTGTTGTATACAATATCTATAAGACCGGTGATTCCCGAATGAATAAACGTAGAATCACCGATTACGGATACGAGTTTTTTATTAAACTCGCTGCCTCTTGCCTTTGCCATTCCCAATGCCGCACTGACTGACGCACCCATGCATATTGTTGTGTCCACACTCTCAAGCGGAGCAACCGCACCCAAGGTATAGCAGCCTATATCCCCCGAAACTGTAAGTCCAAGCTTTTTTAATACATAGAAGGTTCCCCTGTGAGGACAGCCTGCACACATAACCGGCGGCCGAACAGGTATATTTTCCTCCGCTTCAGAAAATTCCGCCGGAGATTCACCGAGTACCGCTTGCTTTATCATTGCCGGCGTATATTCACCGAGCATGGTAAACACATCCTTGCCTATAACCTTTACACCAAGCGCCTTGCAGTGCTTTTCGATAATCGGGTCAAGCTCTTCTATTACATATATCTTATCACAGCCCTCAGCAAAATCAGTAATCTTCTTTTCGGGCATGGGGTAAACCATGCCCAGCTTTAAATAATTCACCGAGTCGCCCAACGCTTCCTTTGCGTACATATACGAAATTCCGGAGGAAATAACACCGATTTTCGAACCGTTATCCTCAACCGTGTTAAACTCGCAGGTTTCCGCATACTCGCGCAGAGCATCAATTCGCTTTTCTACCTCAACATGACGCTTTATCGCCTTTGCCGGCATCATGACATATTTATCAATATTCTTCTTGTATTCCTTAAGCTCGTATTGAATCGGCTCCTGCTCCTCTACAAGACTCTGTGAATGAGAAACACGAGTCGAGAGCCTGATAAAGAACGGTGTGTCAAACCTCTCACTAAGTTCAAATGCCGCCTTTGTATATTCCTTACATTCGGCGGAATCGGCAGGCTCAAGCATCGCAATTTTAGATGCCTCGGCATAGTGGCGCGAATCCTGCTCATTCTGTGACGAATGCATCCCCGGGTCATCGGCAACGCAGAACACAAGACCACCGTTTACACCGGTATAGCTGACCGTGAAAACAGGATCCGCCATAACATTAAGTCCCACATGCTTCATACACGACATACTTCTGGCACCGGCAATCGATGCGCCGATTGCAACCTCTGCCGCCACCTTTTCGTTCGGTGACCATTCTGCGTATACATTTTCATATTTAACTATGTTTTCCGTTATCTCCGTACTCGGAGTCCCGGGATAAGATGCAACAACACCAACGCCCGCTTCATAAGCACCGCGTGCTACCGCTGCATTTCCCAGCATTAGCTTCTTCATTTTCTAACATTCCTTCCGTAAAATAATTTGTCTGAAATTTAGCTGTATATATAATATCAAATATTGCACCAAAATTCAAGAGCAAATATCATTATTACACCACTTATTACACCACTTTATTACGGGGAATATTCATATGCCTCCCCGACAATCGGTAAATTCTATCCGTTAAGCTGACTTTCCACAAGGCTCTCTCCGCAATAAATCTTCCTGAGCCTCGGCTTTTCTATTTTACCTGTGGGATTTCTCGGCACATCCGCAAAGATAATTTTATGCGGACGCTTATATCTCGGAAGATCAAGACAGAAGTCGTTGACCTCCTCCTCTGTGAGTGCTTCTCCTTCCTTAACCTCGATAATCGCTGCTGTAATCTCACCGAGACGCTTATCAGGCAGACCGATGACAGCCACATCCTTTATTGCATCGCAGGTGCGAAGGAAGTCCTCAATCTGAACCGGATATATATTCTCGCCGCCGGATATAATTACATCCTTCTTGCGATCAACAAGATATATAAACCCGTCCTCATCCTCCTTCGCCATATCTCCGGTGAACAGCCATCCGTCCTCCAAGACCTCGTTTGTTGATTTCTCATCATTAAAGTAGCACAGCATTACACCGGGACCCTTGACCGCCAGCTCTCCAACCTCTCCACGCTTAACCTCTTTTCTGTTTTCATCAACAATTTTTACATCCCAGCCGTATCCCGCCTTTCCTATTGCGCCGACCTTATGTATATTTTCAACCCCAAGGTGTACGCAGCCGGGACCGATTGACTCACTTAAACCGTAGTTAGTATCATACTCCTGATTCGGGAAGTATTCTCCCCAGCGCTTAATTAGGCTCGGCGGTACGGGCTGAGCACCAATGTGCATCAGACGCCACTGCGACAGCTCATAATCCTCAAGCTTTATATCTCCGCGATCCACAGCATCAAGAATATCCTGCGCCCAAGGCACAAGCAGCCACACAATGGTACATTTTTCCTCGGATGCGGTTCGGATAATCCACTCCGGCTTAACCGACTTCAAAAGTACAGCCTTCCCACCGGAAATAAGGCTTCCGAACCAGTGCATTTTTGCACCCGTGTGATACAGCGGAGGAATACAGAGGAATACATCCTCCTTTGTCTGTCCGTGGTGGTTTTGCTCTACACGGCAGGAATGTATAAGGCTTCTGTGTGCGTGAATAATCGCCTTTGGAAAGCCCGTCGTACCCGACGAAAAATATATTGCCGCTTCATCATCCTCACACAGTTTAATATTCGGTGCCTTCGTCGAGCAGTATGTAACAAGCCTGTCATAGCTCTCCGCAAAGGTAGGACAGTCGTCCCCAACATAAAACGTGTATTTTACCCTTTTAAGACGGTTGCAGATACTCTCCACACGTCCGGTAAATTCCGGACCGAATATAAGAACATCTGCCTCGGAAAGATCCGTGCAGTACTTTATCTCATCCGCAGTATATCTGTAATTAAGCGGCACAGCAAGTGCGCCCGTTTTCAGTATTCCAAAATATATAGGCAGCCACTCAAGGCAGTTCATAAGCAAAATAGCAACCTTATCTCCCTTTTCGATTCCTCGGCTTAAAAGAAGATTTGCAAAGCGGTTCGCCTTTCTGTCAAACTCCTTCCATGTCAGCTCCGTTCTGAATGCATCCTTTGTGCTGCCTTCGATCAAAGAATATTCCTTCCATGTCATTCTCCGGCCGCTTGCGGCAGGCGGATTTATCTCCACCAAGGCAACATCCTCCGGGAACTGCGCCGCATTTCTTTCCAATAATTCAGCAATAACCATTGTCTCACCCTCTGTTTTATTTTATCTGTATATCGACTTTAGGCGGCAGCCGAAAGACTGCCGCCGAATAAATCCGATTAATTACCAAGACTCTCTTTTTTATGAACGCTGACCTTTTCTTCATAGCAAGCAAATGTCTCGTCTACGAATTTTGCGTCAGGCTTCCCGGTAAACAGACTTACCGCCGGAACGATAACAAGTCCCGCAAGCATTGCAATAACACCACAGTTAATCGGTGACTGCATAATTGTCGGGAACGAGCTTCTGAAAAGCATATTCAGAACCATAATACCGGCACCGAATACGAAGCTTGCCCACACCGAAGCCTTTGTTGCCTTTTTCCAGTAGAGGCCGTACATAAACGGAGCAAGAAACGCTCCGGCAAGTGCACCCCACGATATACCCATCATATCTGCGATAGCACTCAGCTTATCCTTATTCAAGGCGATAAACGCAGAAATCGCAATAAATACGACAATGAGTATACGGATTATAAGCACCTGCTTCTTTTCATCCATGTTTTTAATTATGTGCCCCTTAAGCATATCCAGTGTCAATGTCGAGCTGGATGCAAGCACCAAAGACGAAAGCGTTGACATTGACGCAGACAGGACAAGAATAATTACAATCGCAATCAATATATCGGGAAGACCCGAAAGCATAGTGGGGATAATTGCATCAAATCCACCTTCAATTGCGCCGTTCGGAAGGAAGGTCAGCTTGTCCGTGAAAAGTCTGCCGAAGCCGCCGAGGAAGTAACATCCGCCTGCAACGATTACAGCAAATAATGTGGAAATTACCGTACCCTTATGTATATCCTTCTCGTTTTTAATTGCATAAAACTTCTGAACCATCTGCGGAAGTCCCCACGTTCCGAGCGAGGTCAAAATTACAACAAACATAAGCCCAAGAGGATCCGGTCCGAAGAACGAATTGAACGCACCCGGAGCATTCCCCTGCACCTCAACCGCCGCAAGTCCGTTGAGCGATTCCATAAAGCCGCCGTTGGCAGACAGTACCGCAGCAATGACCGCAATGATTCCGAAAATCATAATTATTCCCTGAATGAAATCATTAACCGCCGTCGCCATATATCCGCCGGCGATTACATATATACCGGTGAGAACCGCCATAATTATTACGCAGACAGAATAGTCAACCCCCGGAAACGCCATCGAAAACAGTCTGGACAGACCATTGTAAAGCGATGCGGTGTACGGAATAAGAAATATAAAGACAATTACCGACGCCGCAATTTTAAGCGATGTGCTTAAATATCTTTTTCCAAAAAACTCCGGCATTGTCGCACTTTCAAGATGCTGAGTCATAAGCCTTGTGCGTCTGCCGAGAACAATCCACGCAAGAAGACTTCCGAGAACTGCGTTTCCGATACCGATCCAGGTAGAGGCAATTCCGAATTTCCATCCGAACTGACCCGCATAACCGACAAAGATAACCGCCGAGAAATACGACGTTCCGTAAGCAAACGCCGTAAGCCACGGGCCAACCGCACGACCGCCCAGAACAAAGCCCTTAACATCCGTTGCGTGTCTTCTGCACTGAATTCCGACAATAATCATTACCGCAAAGAACACAAGCAGCAATCCCAACTTCAAAACCATAATACAACAAACTCCTTCTTTTTGAGGACATATAAAAACGCCCCCATATTTTTACAATATGAGGGCGAAAATTTCGCGGTACCACCTCATTTTACCGCGCTCTCACGGGTGCGGCCTTCACGAGTACATCACAGCCTAAAATTCGTCTGTGTCAATACTCCCTTGCTGTAACGGGCAATCCCGTCGCAGCCTACTTAAAAAACACGATTTATGTAATTCTTTCGGTGCGCAGCTCGCGAAATGTATTCGGATAAACCCGATTTACTGCCTTGCAGCAAACGGCAGCTCTCTGAAAATCCGCAGAATATCCTACTTGTTTTCGGTCATCGCCTTTAATTATTTTTTATATATTATAACTAATTTTTTTCCGATTGTCAATAGGTTTTTTAAAATTTTTAGACTAATTTCCCGTAAATTATACACTTAATTGATATTATGACTTAAAAATCGTCAATTTATAATCTTAGGTATAAAAGAAAGCCGCAAGGCAGAGCTTTAAACTCCGCCGGCGGCTCCTTGTTTTCTTTTGGTTTAACAGTAAATTTAAAGTTATTAAAGTGATTTATATAAAGAACTACACACGTTTTACATCAGTAGCCTGCGGTCCCTTAGCGCCGTCAACAACATCAAATTCAACCTCTGCACCCTCTTCGAGAGTTTTGTAACCATCCATGGCAATCGCAGAATAATGAACAAAAACGTCCGATCCTTCTTCTGTCTCGATAAAGCCAAATCCCTTTTCTGCGTTAAACCATTTTACCTTTCCTTGCATGTTGATACCTCCTAATAATCTTAGGCTAATAAAACGCATGAAATATTAACCATATAACATATTATATCACACACGCAGGTGCTTGTCAATAGTTTTTTGTGCATTTTGCACATATTGATAAAATTTTCGTATGTTCGACAGTTTTTGTCCATTTAAAGGACAGTCATTTTCTTTATTCGAATTTCTTCGACAGGCGTGCCGCCCTCGGGTCCGCGTCTTT
>CACXES010000086.1 GCA_902766745.1 uncultured Ruminococcus sp. | reverse complement strand
CGGATTTATAATACGTTCAATGCTAATGTGTGGGGCAAACGGAGAAAACATACAAAATGAACTTTTAAAATATCCCTATTTTACTCGATTTTTCGTGTTATACAAACGACTAATACAGAAACAGATACAGACACAAGGAGAGATTTTAGATATGACGCTCAAGGATTTGAAGATAGGCGCGTCGGCGAGGATAAAGTCTGTCGGCGGCAAGGGCTCGCTCAGGCAGCATTTTTTGGATATGGGGGTTATCCCGGGCGCTGCGGTTAAGCTTATCAAATACGCACCCATGGGCGACCCTATGGAGCTTTTGATTCACGGCTATGAGCTGACGCTGCGGCTTGCCGATGCCGAGAAAATCGAGGTGGAGGAGATTGACGCCGAGGCGGACGGAGAGCGGGCCGAGAACGGGGAAGCTCACGCAACGCCCCACCCCGGCTTCGGTGAGGAGGGCAGATATCATACCAAGACCGATGAAAAGCCTATCCCCAGGGGGACAACAATGACCTTTGCCCTGGCGGGGAATCAGAACTGCGGAAAGACAACGCTGTTCAACTGCCTGACCGGGTCGAGTCAGCACGTCGGGAACTTCCCGGGTGTCACCGTTGACCAAAAGAGCGGAGCAATAAAGGGCCACTCCGACACCCTCGTCATCGACCTGCCGGGGATATACTCGCTGTCGCCCTATACTAATGAAGAAATAGTGTCAAGACAGTTTATCATTGACGAAAAGCCAACGGGCATAATCAACATAGTGGATGCGTCCAATATAGAGCGAAATCTGTACCTCACCATGCAGCTTATGGAGCTTGAGGTGCCGATTGTGCTTGCGCTTAACATGATGGACGAGGTTCGCGGCAACGGCGGCACGGTACATATCAACGAGATGGAGCAGATGCTGGGCATACCGGTTGTTCCCATTTCTGCCGCCAAGGGCGAGGGTGTGGACGAGCTTGTGCACCACGCAATGCATATCGCCAAATACCGTGAAAAGCCGGGCCGCACCGACTTTTGTGCGAATGATGAGGCAGGCGGAGCGGTTCACCGATGCCTGCACGGGATAATGCACCTGATTGAGGATCATGCCGCAGCGGCAGGGATACCGATACGGTTTGCGGCGTCCAAGCTGGTGGAGGGTGACGAGCTTGTGCAGAAGGCACTTAAGCTTTCCGAAAACGAGGCGGAAATGCTTGAGCATATCATATATCAGATGGAGCAGGAGTGCGGCCTCGACCGTGCCGCGGCGATTGCAAACATGAGGTTTACGTTTATCGAGAACCTGTGCGGCCGCACGGTTGTGAAGCCTCGGGAGAGCCGTGAGCATATACGGAGCGGTAAGATAGACAGGCTTCTGACCGGAAAGTACACGGCTATACCTGCCTTTATCGGGATAATGGCGGCAATATTCTACCTGACGTTTAACGTTATCGGCGCAAAGGGTCAGGAGCTTTTGGAGAGCGGAATAGATTGGCTGACCGGTGCGGTGAGCATGGCTCTTGAGGCGTGGAACGTGAACGGAGTCATACGCTCCCTTGTGGTGGACGGAATATTCAGCGGCGTCGGAAGCATATTGAGCTTTGTGCCGATTATTGTGGTGCTGTTCTTCTTTTTATCATTGCTGGAGGACAGCGGATACATGGCGAGGGTGGCGTTTGTCACCGACAAGCTCCTGCGGAAGATCGGACTCTCGGGCAGGAGTATCGTTCCAATGCTCATCGGCTTCGGGTGTACTGTGCCCGGGGTTATGGCAAGCCGGACTCTGCCGTCCGCAAGGGACAGAAAACTGACGATCATGCTTACGCCGTTTATGAGCTGTACGGCAAAGCTCCCCATATACGGGTTCTTTACGGCGGTATTCTTTCCGAAATACAGCGGACTTATTATGGTCGGGCTATACCTGTTCGGAATCTTAATGGGCATAATCACTGCCATGATTGCCAAGCGCACAATCTTCAAGGGCGAGGCGGTGCCCTTTGTTATGGAGCTTCCCAACTACCGTATGCCGGGGGCAAAGAATGTGGCTCACCTGCTTTGGGACAAGGCAAAGGACTTTATCGAAAGGGCGTTTACGGTCATATTTGTGGCGTCGGTCGTTGTCTGGTTTTTGCAGACCTTCGATTTCGGACTGAATATAGTCGAAAATTCACAGTCGAGCATATTGGCGTGGCTTGCCGGGCTTATATCGCCGCTGTTGGCACCGCTGGGCTTCGGCGACTGGCGGGTTTCAACCTCGCTTATTGCCGGGTTTATGGCAAAGGAGAGCGTGGTTTCCACCCTGTCGGTTCTGACCGGCGGAGCGGAGGGCGTTGCCGCAATACTGGCACCGTCTGCGGTTCTGCCGCTTTTGGTGTTTTGCCTTTTGTACACTCCCTGCGTTGCGGCAATCGCCTCGGTAAGGCGTGAGCTGGGCGGCGGCTTTGCGGCGGGGATTGTGGTCGGACAATGCCTTATTGCGTGGATATGCGCATTTGTTGTCAGAATGATAATTTTGTTTGTTACGGGGGCAACGGTATGAATTTGGCAAGCATAACCGCTATTTTGCTTATTGCCGCCGCAGTGATTGCTGCGGTGCGGCAGATAAGACGGGGCGGAAGGGGCTGCTGCGGCGACTGCGACAGGTGCGGCGGCTGTGAAAAAATGAATAATGAATAATGAATGATGAATGGAATGTTTTTACATTAATTATATCAAAAATTGGAAAAGTTGATAACTTGGGGAATTGACTTTTCAAGAAGTATATGTTATAATTTAATAGGTATGGTATCTTTCTTTGAAAGATGCAGAAATTACGGGAGATGTAGTAAATTATGAAACTTGGAATAGTAGGACTGCCCAACGTGGGCAAAAGCACATTGTTTAACGCAATAACTCAGGCAGGGGCGGAATCGGCGAACTATCCGTTCTGCACCATCGAACCAAACGTGGGCACCGTTACGGTTCCCGATAAGCGCATTGACGCACTTGCGGAGATGTATGACCCCGACAAGATTACCTATGCCGTTATTGAGTTTGTGGATATTGCCGGCCTTGTTAAGGGTGCAAGCCGAGGCGAGGGACTGGGGAACAAGTTCCTGTCGAATATCCGTGAGGTGGATGCGATTGTTCATGTTGTGCGTGCCTTTGACGATGAAAATATTGTACACGTGGAGGGATCGGTGGATCCCGTACGAGATATAGAAACGATAAATCTTGAGCTTATAATGTCCGATATCGAAATACTGGACAGGCGCATCGACAAGACGAGAAAGTCATTAAAGGGCGGTGACAAAAGCTTCAAGGCGCAGCTGGAATTTTACGAGAAACTCCGCACCTTCCTGGAGGACGGAAAGTGCGCCAGGGCAATGGATATGACCGAGGACGAGCGTGAGATGCTTACCGATGTGTCGCTTCTGACGCTGAAGCCGGTCATATACGCCGCAAATGTGGCGGAGGACGATTATTCCGCAACCGAGGATAACGAGTATGTGAAGAAAATCCGTGAGCTGGCGGCATCGGAGAAGTCAGAGGTCATGGTGATTTCCGCCCGTATCGAGGAGGAGATTTCCGCCCTCGACAAGGAGGAGAAAAAGGTATTTTTAGAGGAGCTCGGTGCAGAGGAGTCGGGACTTGACAAGCTGGTTCGTGCCAGCTATAAGCTTTTGGGATTGATAAGCTACCTTACGGCGGGAAAGCCGGAGGTGCGTGCCTGGACCATTGCCGAGGGCACAAAGGCACCGCAGGCAGCCGGGAAGATACACACCGACTTTGAACGAGGCTTTATCCGTGCCGAGGTCGTGGCGTATGACGATCTGATGAGGTGCGGCTCAATGACGGCGGCAAAGGACGCCGGACTTGTTCGCTCCGAGGGCAAGGAATATGTTGTCAAGGATGGGGACATAATACTATTTAGATTTAATGTATAAGTATAATATAAATATTTTGCCGCCGACTGCGGTGAAGGGAAGGGTTGAATATGGATTTTTTTGAAAGTGCAAAGAAGGCGGCGACCGAGGCGGCAGGCGTTGTTGCCGAAAAATCGGCGGAGATAATCGACCTGTCAAAAACAAAGTATAAAATATTTGAGCTGAAGTCGGACATAAAAAAGCTTTATACCGAGATAGGAAAGCTGACCTATGACGCCCTGACCGACGGAAAGAGCCACGGCGACGAGATTCAGCAGATGTGTGATGTCATTACCGAGAAGAAGGGTAAGATCTCACGGCTGGAGAGCGGAACGGACGATATTGATTTTAAGTGTCCGAGCTGCGGCAGAGAGACCTCCGGTGATAATAAGACCTGCCCGAGCTGCGGTGCGGACATGACCACAGATGCGGATATTGAGATAATGGATTAATCAAATATCGGTTTAATCAGATAATAACTTAATCGAAAATCAAAACAGGTCGGATAAAGGATGGTACGCCATGATAATGATTTTATCGGACGGAAGCTCCGCCGTGCCAAGGCTTAAATCACAGCTTGAGCTGCGCGGCGAGAGATACACCGTGTACTTTACCAATTTTGCCGCCGCCGGGAAGTTCGGCAGAGGCAGCGTGACCGTGGGGCATGGCTCTGCGGCACAGCTTAAGAGCTTTATCGGAAAGAACAGAATCCGTGCCGTGATTGATGCGGCGGCGAGCACGGATATATCTGCCGCGGCGATAGCCGTCTGCGGCGATGCGATACCCTATGTAAAGTATATGGAGATAGAGGACAGCGGCGGTGCAAAGCTTTGCCTGTCCTATAAGCAGCTTGCAGAGATGCTGCGGCGGTGCGGCGGCAATGCTCTGATGTTTGCCGCAGCTGCGGCGGTCAGCGCCCTGTCCGCAGAAACGGGTGACGGCGGCGAAAAAATCTTTGTGCCGCAGCTCCGCTTCGGCACCTTTGACACCGACACGGCACTGAAATACTCGATACCGCTCCGAAACGTGATTGAGGCGGACGGTGTTGACGGGGTTGACGCCGTTTCGGCTCTGGTTGAGCGTGTCGGAGCAAAAATGATAATATGTGACAACACTGTCTCGGTATCGGATAAGGTCGATGCCGGGCGGAAAAGGGATATTTCCGTTGTTATCACCCACAGCTTCGGCATGGAATATCCGCATACGGCGGCAACGGCGGCAGATGCGGTTATCTCGGTGCGCACACGGCTGACAGGCAGCAAAGCGAAGAATTTTTGACGGGAATTACAAGACTTTGACAAGAAGTACACAACTTTGACAGACAGAGAGGAATTGAATTATGAAAATTGCGGTTGACGGACCTGCGGGTGCCGGCAAGAGTACGATTTCAAAGGAGGTTGCCAAAAAGCTTGGCATAATATATATTGATACGGGTGCCATGTACCGCGCCATCGGCCTTGCAGCGGTAAGACACGGTATCGACACGGCTGATGCGGAGGGTGTAAAGTCCATTCTCGGCGAGGTGGAGGTCAGCATTTCCCACGAGGGCGGGGTTCAGCAGATTTTCTTGAACGGCGAAAACGTGTCAGAGGAGATACGCCTGCCGGAGATTTCGGTGGCGGCGTCCAACGTGGCGACAATACCCGAGGTACGGCTGAAGCTTGTGGAGCTTCAGAGAAGGCTTGCTGCGTCCTGTGACGTGATAATGGACGGCAGGGACATAGGGACGTATGTGCTGCCCGATGCGGAGCTTAAGATATTTCTGACGGCATCGGTTGAGGAGCGGGCAAAGCGTCGCCTGCGAGAGCTTTTGGAAAAGGGCGTAGATACCGATTTTGAGTCGGTTCGTGCTGACATGGAATACAGAGATAAAAACGATTCGGGGCGTGAGTTTGCTCCGCTCAAGGCGGCGGAGGACAGCATTATCCTTGACAACACAAGCCTGACGGCTGAGGAGTCTGCGGAGGAAATATGCCGCCTTGCACATGACAGAGGAGAGGTGGCGCAGAAGTGAGCTTTTATGGGTTTGCCAGAGGTCTGGTCAAGCTATACTATCGGATTGTGTTCCGTGTGAAGGCGGAGGGACTTGAAAATCTTGAGCCGGGACGGAACTATGTTGTGTGTCCGAACCACAAGAGCCTTAACGATCCGCCCCTTTTGGGAACCTGCGTCAAGACGTCATTGCGCTTCATGGCGAAGGAGGAGCTTTTTGAAAACAAGCTGTTCGGCGCACTGATAAGTGTGCTGGGGGCGTTCCCCGTAAAGCGCGGCGAGGGTGACCTTGCTGCGCTGAAGGCGGCGATAAAGCTGCTCAAGGACGGCGAAAATCTCGTTATATTCCCCGAGGGTGCAAGATCGCCCAAGGAGCATCTGCATAAGGGCAAGTCCGGAGCGGTGCTTATTGCCGTCAAGGCAGGGGTCGATATTGTCCCCGTGGGAATCCGCGGTACATACAAGCTTTTCTCGAAAATGACGGTACATTTCGGCAAGCCGATTCGCCTCGGCGAATATTTCGGAAAGAGAGTGGACTCCGACACCTTGCAGGATATTACGGATAACCGTCTTATGCCTGCAATATCGGAGCTTTCGGGGGTTCCGACCTATGAAGATAAAAATTGCGGATAAGGCGGGCTTCTGCTTCGGGGTAGACCGTGCGGTGAAGATTGCCTATGCGGCGGCGGACAGAGGAGAGAAAACCGTGACCTACGGTGCGCTGATCCACAACAAAACCGTTACGGAAAGGCTGTCGGCATTGGGCGTTTCGGCGGTGTCGGATATTTCCGATATCCAATCGGGCGACAATGTGATAATACGTGCCCATGGCATTTCAGAGGCGGAGCAGGAGAAGATAGAGGCGGCAGGCGGACGCATAACGGACGCAACCTGTCCCTATGTAAAGAAAATCCATTCAATAGTGAGGTCGGCATCCGAGGAGGGTAAGACCGTAGTCATTGCCGGTAACCCGAACCATCCGGAGGTTATGGGCATAAAGGGAAGATGCAAAAATTCCGCATATGTGGTCAGCTCTGCCGAGGAGGCGGAGGAATTGTGTTGTCGAATAGAGTCGAAAGAAGTCGTATTGGTAGCACAAACCACAATTAGAAAGGATTTTTTTAATAATATTCAACAAATTTTAAAAAAACATTTTACAAATGCAGAAATATTTGATACAATATGTAGTGCGACCAAGGAGCGTCAGTGTGCGGCGGCGGAGCTTGCCGCCGAGGCGGACGGGATGATTGTGGTCGGAGGGGCGGAGAGCTCGAACACGAGAAAGCTGTTTGAGCTGTGCGCCGAGCACTGCACCGATACGGTGTGTGTTGAAAATGCAAAAGAATTAATAAAATATATAAAACAGGGGAAATTCCCCGCATCTAAAAAATTAGTCGGCATTACCGCCGGAGCGTCTACGCCCGGCTCGGTAATCAAGGAGGTCTATTTAACCATGGCGGAAAACAATGAAATGAACTTTGCGGAAGCGCTGGAGGAAACCTTAAAGCCCATAAAGTCGGGCGAGGTTGTAAAGGGCGTTGTAATCGGAGTTACACCTACCGAGGTCAGAGTTGACATCGGAAACAAGTATGACGGCGTAATCCCGTTCAATGAGCTAACCGACGATACCAACGCAGATATCAACGAGCTTGTTAAGGTCGGCGAAGAGGTCGAGGTATACGTTGTTCATGTCAGCGACAGAGACGGCGTAGTTACCCTTTCCAAGAAGAAGATTGACGCTGCAAAGGGTATGGAAGAGATTAAGACGGCGTTTGAAAACAGTGAGATTTTAAGCGGCCGTGTGATTGAGCTTGTAAAGGGCGGCGTTGTTTCGATTGTAAAGGGCGTGCGCGTATTTATTCCCGCATCGGAGTGTGCGGAAAGATTCCTTGCTGATCTCGGAAGCCTGCTCGGAACTGAGCAGAGATTCAGAATCATCAAGATGGACGAGGACAGAAGGGGCAGAATGAGAGTTGTCGGCTCCATCAAGTCCGTTGCAAAGGAAGAGAGCGAGAAGGCAGCTGCCGCATTCTGGGCAAATGCTGAGGAGAGAAAGAAGTACACGGGTGTTGTTAAGTCACTCACCTCCTTCGGTGCGTTCGTTGACTTAGGCGGCGTGGACGGTCTGATCCATATTTCGGAGCTTTCGCCCGTCAGAATCGCTCATCCCTCCGAGGCAGTTAAGGTCGGAGACGAGATTGAGGTTTACATCAAGGAGCTGAACCGCGAGCAGAACAGAATTTCACTCGTTAAGGAGCTCAAGGAGAAGAAGGCTGAGGAGTTCTGGAACAATGCCGAAATCGGAAAGCAGTACACCGGCGTAATCAAGTCCCTCACCTCCTTCGGTGCGTTCGTTGACTTGGGCGGCGTGGACGGTCTGGTTCACATCTCCGAGCTTTCGTGGGACAGAATCAAGCACCCGTCAGAGGTTGTCAAGGAAGGCGACGAGCTCACCGTTTACATCAAGGATATGAACAAGGAAACGGGCAAGGTTTCTCTCGGCTATAAGAAAGAGGAGGACAGCCCCTGGGTACAGGCGACAAAGGATCTCAAGGTTGGCGATGTAATCAAGTGTAAGGTTGTACGCATCCTGCCCTTCGGCGCATTTGCTGAGGTTGCTCCTTATGTTGACGGTCTGATTCACATTTCGCAGATCTCAAACGAGAGAATCGACAAGCCGTCCGACGTGCTTGCAATCGGCGATGTTGTTGATGCGAAGATCGTTGAGATTAACGAGGATACAAAGCAGATAGGCCTGTCGATGAAGGCACTTATGACAGCCGACGATGCGGAGGCTCCGGCGGCGGATGACGCAGAGCCTACGTCCTATACGGAGGACAGCTCGTTTACTCTCGGTGATATTCTTGACGCCGCAGAAGAATCAAGCGACGCTGAATAAAATTAAAGCTGAGTGGGCTGCTGCATATTTGCGGCAGCCCTTTTAAGAGGTTGGATATAAATGACAATAAGTGAGTTTAAGGAAAGTGTAAAGAATAAAAAGGTTGCGGTTGTCGGTGTGGGGATAAGCAATCTCCCGCTGGCGAGGATGCTTGCCGCCTGCGGCGCACGGCTTTTTGTGTATGACAAGCGCAGTGCCGAAAAGCTCGGTGACGTGTATGACGAGCTGACGGCTCTCCGTGCGGAAATGGTTCTCGGCGAGCATTACCTCGATGGGATAGAGGACGGCTGCGAGCTGGTTTTCAAGACCCCCGGCATAAGATGTGATGTTCCGGCTCTTGCCGCCGCGGCAGAGCGTGGGTCAAGAATAACCTCCGAGATGGAGCTGTTTTTTGAAACCTGCCCCTGTAGAATTATTGCGGTGACCGGAAGCGACGGAAAGACCACCACAACCAGCCTGATATATGAAATGCTCCGTCGGGCGGGGTACACCTGTCACCTGGGCGGAAATATCGGCAAGCCCCTTGTGGACGAGGTCGAAAATATGCACCCGGAGGATATTTGCGTGGTTGAGCTGTCCAGCTTTCAGCTTCATACAATGAAGCGGAGTGCGGATATAGCCGTTGTGACCAACGTTACGCCGAATCACCTTGACTGGCACACGGATTTTAATGAGTATGCCGAGTCCAAGAAGGCTGTGTTCAAGTATCAGAAGAAGGGCGGAAGAGTTGTTTTGAATTATGACAACGATATAACCCGCAGCTTCGGAGAGGATACGGACGGCGGCGTATACTTCAGCTCTAAGACCGTACCGGAGGACGGCTTTTGCCTAAAGAACGGAAAAATCGTCCGCAGAATCGGCGGCAAGGACGAGAGAGAGATTCTCGATATAGCCGATATCTACATACCGGGGATGCACAACGTGGAAAATTATATGGCTGCGGCTGCGGCGGTGGAGGGTCTTGTCGAGGACGGAATAATCCGCAGAACTGCGGAGGAGTTCACCGGCGTGCCGCATAGAATTGAATTTGTCCGCGAGGTGGACGGCGTTAAGTATTACAACGATTCGATTGCCAGCAGTCCGGCACGGACGACTGCCGGGCTTAAATCCTTCGGAGGGAAAAAGCTTGTGCTGATAGCCGGAGGCTATGACAAGAAGATTCCGTTTGACGAGTTCGGCGAGGTTGTGTGCGAGTATGTAAAGGCTTTGGTCTTGGTCGGCGTAACGTCAGAGAAGATAGAGGCTGCGGTTCGTGCTGCGGATAATTATAACGGTTTGCCTATCTACCGCTGTGATGAGTTCAAAGCGGCAGTGGAGAAGGCGCGCAGCGTTGCCGAGACGGGCGATGTGGTTATTCTGTCGCCTGCCTGCGCAAGCTTTGATCTGTTCCCGAATTTCGAGGTTCGAGGAGATACGTTTAAGGCGATAGTGAGAGAGTTTTAGGATATGCTGCATCAGGTGCTGCAATAGGTGCTGTGTTAGGTTAGGGGTCTGATAAATTATGATTGGATTTTTCGGTGCAATACAGATATTTTTTGCTGTGGCAATGTCAATTGCTTCGTATGTGCTGAGTGCGGTAGCTCTGTACAGTATAGGGAAAAACAACGGTGTCAGGTATCCCTGGCTTGCGTTTGTGCCGTTTGCGCAGTATTATGTGATAGGCTCAATATGCGAGGAGTACCGTATATTCGGCGTGAATATAAAGCCGCTGTGGCTGATACTGCCGTTGCTTCTGCTTCTGCAGTCGGCGGCGGCGCTTATTCCGTCATATATACTGTTTTTGCCGGGGCTTGTGATAGGAATATTTATGGCTCTTATAATGCATAAGTTCTTTTATATGTTCGAGCCGTCGCGTGCGTTTGTGTTGGCTCTGCTCTGCCTTTTCGGAAGGCTGACAACGGGTCTGGCACTGTTCGTTATACGAGATATGCGGCTTCAAATGTCGCAGGGGGCGTATCCGTATCCCTTCGGCGAACGCAGATGAGGCTTTGTATCTGCGGCACATTCTCGCCATCGTTGCTATATCACAATAGGCTCCCCTTTGTCAAAAAGGGGAGCTGTTGCTGTATACGAATCCCTCCGTCAGTCTGCGACTGACACCTCCCTTTAGGCAAGGGAGGCTATGGTGCATGGCTTTTTTAATTATTCAATATTAATGAATAGTGAATAATGAATAATGAATAATAGAGGTAGTTTTCCTTGCGGAAAACTTGAATTATATAATGAATTGTTGTAAAATAACTTTTTAATTATGAATTATGAATTATTTCCGTCATTCTATGACACTGCAAACCAAGGGACGTTCCATTCCGTCAACTAAATAGCCTCCCTTGCCTAAGGGGAGGACCACCACCGAGTATCGACCAAATAGCCTCCCTTGCCTAAAGGGAGGGGGACCACCGAAGGTGGTGGAGGGATACACGAAAACAAAACATAACATCATAAGTAAAAAGTTAAATTAAAAGATAAAATCAAAACATAAAGAACAAAACAGCGAAAATTTCCGGTTGTCAGAATAACCGAATAACGAGGTT
>CACXES010000085.1 GCA_902766745.1 uncultured Ruminococcus sp. | reverse complement strand
TGTTCATTCAACTGTGTCATGATTTATTATCTCCTTTTATTTTATATTGGAGATTATTTCCATTTACACGGTTGAATATACAGCCTCATACCTACCTTCTTTTTAAATATCCCGGTGAAATAATTTGAATCACGAAAACCGACACAAAATGAAATCTCCGTGATATTCAAATCCGAATACTTTAAAAGATATTTTGCATCTTCAATCCTCAAAATATTTATATATGACTTAATACTCATCCGCATGTGCTTATTGAATTTATGACTTATTGTTGATCGACTGCATGAAAAATGCCTGCAAATATCCTCCGAGTTGATGTTTTGCGTATGATTTTGTTTTATATATTCTACAAGAGCACCACAAAAGCTCTGCGTATTCGTTTGGTGTTCAGTTTGTCTTTGATAAGCAAGGTCCAGCATACAGCACAGAGGGGTTATAAGTGTGTCTATGTATGTCTTAGCCGGTATGTCGTCCTTTAGCGAATCATATGCGGAAATAAGTTTCTCTTTAGAAAGCTTATATTTTTTTGAAACCACATCAATGTATTTTGAAGCGTTGTCGCTTTTGTAGCCGCTTACACTTATAAATCCTACAGTGACGCCGTTATTGTTAATAGGATAAATAAATTCTTTTACACCCGCATGACAAACGCCGCAAAAAGCACCTGTACTGCATTTTTCTATAACTCTCTTCTGCTTTTGTACACAACATTTCTGAGCCTTGATGCTGCTTTTAATATAAGAGCAGTATGAATTATCATGTATATTGAACTGCATCAGATCATCCGATAAAACTATTCCGTCAAAATCGCTCACATGAAGTGAGATAAGGAGTTTACATTCTTTCTTTAGATAAAGAATATATTTCTTAATTGCTTCGGTCAACTGCATTAAACTTCACCCGTTTTTGCACAAAAACAATGAAAATTTGCGTATAAATAAAGGATTATCATATGATTTTGTGTTATTATTTTATTATAGTAACATAAATTGAGGAGTAAGTCAATATGAAAACAATAAATTATACAGGTGATTTGTGTGTTATCGGCGGCGGTCTGGCAGGATTGTGCTGTGCAATAGCCGCCGCTCGAAACGGCATAAAAACATATCTTGTTCAGGACCGACCTGTTCTCGGCGGTAATGCGTCTGAGGAAATTCGTATGTGGGTATGCGGCGCCCACGGTACCGAATTAGAAACGGCAAGGATAGAGGCGATGAAAACTGCTTAAAGCTAAACAGCGGTGAAGTTGCCCAATACCGCTTTGAAGAAGATGAACACATAAGCCAAATAAGATTGGTGTTCGACAGTAATCTTAACAGAGCATATCAAAATATGCCATGCAACTACCCTCTTGAAGAAAAGATTTTCAAACTTCCGGATACCTTAATAAAGGAATACATAATTGAGGGCTGTGACAAAAACGGAAACTTACAAAGAATATCGGTAAAGGATAATCACCGGCGATTTGTTCTGCATGAGGTTGATTGGTGCGTAAGTACAGTAAGATTTATACCGATTTCAACTCACGGAAGCGGTGAATTCAGAATATTTGATTTTGAGTTAATATAACATCAGTGACATGCTCGAAAAAAATACTCCTTGCCTTATGAAAAAGCAGGGAGTGTTTTTTGTTAACTTTATTTTTACATACAGTCATCAGAACTTCTTGACAGAAGGCTCACAATGGCGTATAATGTACTTGTATCAGATACAGGTACATTATTTGAAAAGTATATATTTTTAGCCGTACAGGATAATTGGAGGAGGGAAAAAGAATGGATACAAAATTTTCAGTTGCCGTTCATGTGCTTATTCTGATTTCGGAATCTCCAAATCCGATAAGCTCCGGTCAAATGGCTGAAAGTGTCGGAACCAATGCCAGCTATATTCGCAAAATACTGCTGCTTTTGAAAAAAGCGGGAATTGTTGACGGTCACAGGGGAATCAGCGGTTATAGCCTGACTGCCGTCCCGGAACAGATTACGCTGCTTAAAGTTTATCGGGCAGTTACGGAGGAATCGAAGCTTCATATTTTAGATATTCACCAAAATCCCAATGACCGTTGTATCGTCGGCCGCCATATTAAGCCCGTGCTGACCGGTATGTTTGCGGATATCGAAGAAGGGTTTGCCCGTTCACTTAGCGGCAAAACGCTTGCCGACTGCATTGCCGACATACGCAAAAGGATATAATAACAGGAGGAAATACATATGAACACAGTTGAAATCATTTTCAGTCCCACGGGCGGCACGGAAAAGGTTGCCCACATCATCGGCAGACAGTGGAGCGAAAGCACCGTCAAAATTGATCTTTGTGATTCTAAAATCGATTTTCCGGGGTGTGACATCAACAAAGAAGATCAAGTGCTGGTTGCTATGCCCTCGTTCGGAGGACGAGCTCCTTCCGCAGCAATCGAGCGGTTAAAGAAAATTGCGGGAAACGGCGCAAGATGTACGCTTGTCTGTGTGTACGGAAACCGTGCTTATGAGGATACACTTGCGGAGATGGAGGATGCGGCAAAAGAATGTGGATTCCGAGTTGTTGCAGCTATCGCCGCTGTTGCGCAGCATTCCATCATCCCACAGTATGCCGCAAACAGACCTGATGCGTCAGATGAGAAGCAACTGGCAGAGTTTGCACGGCGAATATCAGATAAGACAGAAGCCGTCGCTTCTATTCCGGGCAACCGTCCTTACAAAAAAGTCGGCGGTGCCGGACTTGTGCCGAAACCGTCCAAGGATTGTGTAAAATGCGGTGTTTGCGCAAAAAACTGCCCTGTGCAGGCTATTGACACAATAAAATTCAGAGCGGATTCTAAAAAGTGCATCGCTTGTATGCGCTGTGCGAAGCAGTGTCCTCATAATGCCAGAAAAGTCAATAGCACTATGGTGTCTGTTGCAGCTATGGCAATTAAAAGGGCTTGTTCGTTCAGAAAAGAAAACGAACTGTTTTTGTAATTCAAAGTTATTTTCAGAAAGCGAGAAACCACTATGAAAATAGGAGTTGTAGATGTCGGCGGCGGCCTTAGGGGAATCTATGCAGTCGGCGTGCTGGACTATTGTATGAAGCATGGCATACGATTTGATTTAGGAATAGGGGTGTCAGCCGGAAGTGCGAATTTGGCTTCCTATGCGGCAGGTCAAATAGGACGCAATTATAAATTTTATACCGAATACGCATTCCGTAGGCAATATATGGGTATCGGAAACCTTATCTTTAAGCATTCATTTATAGATATGGACTACGTGTACGGAACACTGTCCCATGCAAATGGTGAATATCCTCTGGATTATCCTGCTCTTCGTGACAACCCTATGGAGTTTTATGTTGTTGCCACAGATGCACGAATGGGACAGGCAAAGTATTTTGGCAAGGAGGATATACGGCAGGATGATTACGATATTTTTAAAGCTTCATCGTCCATCCCATTTGTTTGCAAGCCTTGTGAGATTCAGGGTGTGCCATACTATGACGGCGCATTGGGCGATCCCGTACCTGTTGAAAAGGCATTTCGGCTTGGGTGTGACCGTGTAGTTGTCATTTTGACAAAACCGGAACAGGAACTTCGCAACCCGAAAAGAGACGAAAAGGTGGCTGCACTTATTCGCAAGAAATATCCTGCTGCAGCAGAGAAACTGTGTCAAAGAGCACAGCGGTATAATGAAAGCTTGGCACTGTCGCAGGAATATGCCAAGCAGGGAAAAGCACTGATTGTTGCGCCGGATGATACCTGTGGTGTTGACACCTTGAAGCGGGATAAGTCATCCTTGCAGCGGCTCTACGAAAAGGGATACGGCGATGGAACAAGGATTACTTCGTTTCTTTAGAATAGAAAAATCGAGACTTCCGTAGATAAGATATATGATTTATCCGAAGTAAATCAGGCACTTGCAAAGGTTGCGGGCAGAGGCTCTGTGGGAAAGACGATTATCAAAATCGGTTAGCTTTATAACAAAACGGGCACCCGCGCTGTAGATTCAGCGTGTCGGTGCCCGTTTTGATGCGGTATGGATTGACTATTGAATGTCCGTTACCCGGTAGCCTTGGTCGGCAACCGCCTTGTTCAAAACATCATCCGGAATCTCCTTTTCCAGTGCTGCAACAGCAGTTCCCGTCTTGTGGCTGACCTCAGCGCATTTCACGCCGTCAAGTGCCTCGAGAGCTTTTTTAACGTGCATTTCGCAGTGTCCGCACATCATACCTTCAATTTTTAATGTCTTTTCCATTGTTTTTGTCTCCTTTTCGTTTGATATTTTTAATTTATTTTTGATTTTGTGATCCCTTTTGGAATCATGCATCCGAAAGAAATTTAAGCGCAGTGCGTTGGTGACCACGCTGAAGCTGGACAAACTCATTGCCGCCGCAGCAAACATGGGACTTAGCTGCCGGCCGAGTACGCCGATAAATACGCCGGCTGCCAAAGGAATACCGATAATGTTATAGATAAACGCCCAAAACAGATTTTCGTGAATATTTCGCAGGGTTGCTCGGCTCAAACGGATTGCCGCAGGAACATCAGACAGACGGCTTTTCATCAGTACCACATCCGCTGCATCAATCGCAACATCTGCACCTGCACCAATGGCAATGCCGATATCGGCACTGGTAAGCGCCGGAGCGTCATTGATGCCGTCGCCGACCATAATTACATTCCCTTTCTTCTTTAGCTCACGGATTACACTTTCCTTGCCGTCGGGGAGCACACCGGCAATCACTTCATCAACCTCGGCTTTTTCACCGATAGCTTTAGCGGTGCGCTCGTTATCGCCTGTCAGCATCACTACATGGATACCCATATTCTGCATTTCTTTTATTGCCTGCGGACTATCCTCTTTGATAATATCAGCAACGGCGATAATACCGCAAAGCTCACCGTCGCAGGTAAAGAACAAAGGCGTTTTTCCTTCTTCCGAGAGCTTCTCTGATTTTTCTTTTATTTCATCAGGCACGGGGATTTGTTCGCTGATAAATTTATAACTGCCGCCAAGCAGGACAGCACCGTCAAGGGATGCGGTAAGCCCGTTGCCCGGCAGGGCTTTGAACTGCTCTGCCTCACCGGCTGCCAAACCTTCCTGCTCCGCTCTTTGAGTGATTGCCCGCGCCAACGGATGCTCGCTTTTTTTCTCCAGCGTATAAGCGATAGACAAAAGCTCCTTTTCGCTTCTGCCGCTTGCCGGAATCATATCCGTAACCCTTGGCTCTCCCTGCGTAATCGTTCCGGTTTTATCAAGTGCCACAATCTGCGTTTTGCCCGTTTTTTCCAGAGAAACGGCTGTCTTAAAGAGAATCCCGTTCTTTGCGCCCATGCCGTTGCCGACCATGATGGCTACCGGCGTGGCAAGCCCGAGCGCACAGGGACAGCTAATCACCAATACGGATATACCCCTCGCCAAAGCAAATCCAACTGTCTGACCGGCGATAAGCCACGCTATCACGGTTATCACCGCAATGGCAATAACGGTAGGCACAAATACACCCGATACCTTGTCTGCAACCTTAGCAATCGGTGCTTTTGTTGCAGCCGCATCGCTGACCATCTGAATAATCTGCGAAAGTGTGGTGTCCTCACCGACTCTTGTCGCTTCACAGCGGATAAACCCCGAGCGGTTCAGCGTTCCGGCAGAAACTGTACTTCCAACCGTCTTGTCAACCGGTATACTCTCACCTGTCAGCGTGGATTCGTCTACCGCACTGTTACCCTCTAAAACGGTTCCGTCCACAGGGATATTTTCGCCGGGACGAACAACAAATACATCACCCTTTGCCACCTGTTCAATCGGCACGGTTATTTCGGTACCGTCCCGATCAAGCGTTGCCGTTTTAGGAGCCAGCTTCATCAGTCCTTTAAGTGCGTCGGTAGTTTTGCCTTTTGAGCGCGCCTCCAGCATTTTTCCGAGAGTTATCAATGCAAGTATCGTAGCGGCGGATTCAAAGTAAAATTCGTGCATATAGGACATTACGGCAGCTGTATTGCCCTTTACCTGCGCATCAGTCATGGCAAACAGAGCAAAGGTGCTGTAAACAAATGCCGCCGCAGAGCCTAATGCAACCAATGCATCCATATTCGGCGCACGATGCCGCAAGCTCTTAAATCCGCTGATAAAAAACTTCTGATTGATGACCATTATTGCAACGGTTAACAATAGCTGCAAAAGTCCCATTGCCACATGGTTATTATCAAAGAAAGGCGGAAGAGGCCAGCCCCACATCATGTGTCCCATAGAAACATACATAAGAACTATCAAAAAGCCGAGAGATGCAATCAGCCGTTTTTTCAGCACAGGAGTTTCCTTGTCCTTCAGTATATCCCCATCGGAAGATGATTGTATATCATGTCCTTTATTTCCTTTTTTCAGTGTCGCTTCGTAGCCTGCGTTACGAACCGCCGCTATAATATCCTCGGCATCGGCAGTTCCCTCTACGCCCATGGAATTGGTCAGCAGGCTAACCGAGCATGAAGTGACACCCTTCACACCTGATACCGCCTTTTCCACCCGTGCGGTGCAGGCGGCACAGCTCATACCTGTTACTGTATATTGCTCCATAATTTATTAGTAACGCCTCCTTTTATTTCATAAGCTTTTGCAGAGTCGACAATAACTCGTCAATTACTTCATCCTTTCCGTCACGGATATCTCTTGCAACACAGCCCCGAATATGACTCGCCAGTAATTCCTTATTAAAAGCATTGACTGCGGCGTTTACAGCGGCAGACTGAATCAAAATATCCGCACAGTAAGCATCTTTTTCCACCATTTTGCGAATTCCGCGAATTTGCCCTTCGATTCGATTCAGACGGTGAATCAACTTCTTGCGTTCTTCATCTGAACGATCGGTTGTTTTACCGCAGCATCCGCATACTTCTTTATCAGACATAGTCACAGCTCCTTTCATACCGCGGTGGGGTATTATCATTATATACCCTAATGAGGTATATGTCAAGAGTCAAATTATTTATTAGCTTTTCCGTATGTTTGGATACGGGAAAGCATAAGTACGCACTCTCTCAAAATAGATTTAATAAATGGAGTGATTATAATGATTGATATTTTTTCGGCGTGATATTATATCTTTTTTTAAATAAAGTGATAAAGTTGCTGCAATTAATGCCTACTGAATAATTGCCATTTCCGAAACATTATAAAATTTTAAAATTTTTTGAAACCATGAGAAAATCGCAAAAAGAACCTTGCCGATTTTTCGTAGGTTTAGCAGCCCCGGACATGGCAAGGCAGTGGCAAGTTGTTTCTTTCGATCTTGTCACAATAAGTCCAATTCCGCATTTGCGTTTTGCAAGGCTGAATTTGCGTTCAACCTCTACACGCTCTGCTTCATCAATGT
>CACXES010000084.1 GCA_902766745.1 uncultured Ruminococcus sp. | reverse complement strand
GGTCCTCCACAACACAAAGATAAGTCTAAGTTTATTACACAGATAATTGCGATAATTGAATAAAAAAGAATGAGCCTCCGAGGATTCGGCCTTGGATGTGACCCCGAAAAGTCAGACTTTTTATAGCGTATCGGATATTTAAAAAATCCTGATAAATCCGTCCAATTTCATTCCCGCATCCTGTATATCTGTGGATATTTGCTATCCCATTTTTCTTAAATTCTTCAAGTGCATACATAGCAGATTCTTTGTTGACAGCACAATATACTTGCTTTAAATCAGCCATTATTGGCTTTATATCTTTATACTATAACTATCCATGGGGTGTGGTGCTTAGGTATAACGAAAGTGCATCAAGTTCTGCATCGCAAACTGCATCTTCTGCAGATAAAGAGTATTCTCTGTCCGACAGTTTCGGTACAGGCAAAAATACGGTCAGTGATAAATTTTCCGCAAATGCAAATGAAACATATAAACTGATTGTCGGAGGTAACGATATTACTGCTTATGTCGGAGGCCTATCCTGACAGAACTCCATTGATGAGCTAGCAACTAAGATGAGTTTTGAGGTGGCAAAGGATACAGACAGCATATATAAATATGGTGTTTTACAAGACGTAATTAAAATCGAAGAAAAAGACGGAGATGCCAAAACCTACGCAAAAAATAAGCTGTCGGAAATGAATAAGGTCAAAGAAAGCTTTTCAATTGAAATTATCGAGGCGGTAAACAGCTATACCCGTGCCGGTTCAATGATTACAGTTGATGATGTGAATTACCTGATAGAAAGTGCCGACCACAGTATTAAAAACGGAGTTCATTATGTGAAACTCGGACTTAGAAAATTCGGCTGATATGTCAATTGACAAATGGATGCTTTTGTGGTATGATAAATAAAAAGGAAATTTGGAGATATAATTATGTATATATATATTATACCAATTGCGCTAATATTAATTGTAGCATTAGCAGCGATAGGCGGTGCATATAATTTAATTAATCATATAGATGATATAATACAAAGTCTTGGTATGGGATTGATAGTATTAATTTGCTTTGTGTTAGCCATAATTATATTTTTTTCGATTTTTTATTTTGTGACAAAAAAACACAAATGTATTGCTATTATACTTACATTTGTTACTATTGGAACATTATTATATGCAGCATGGCAAAGAACGGTTGTTTATGAATATAAAAGATACGATGCTTACTACACAATAAACGAAATCTATACAACGGATAAGCAAAGAAATACTGAATATATTATTCCGCCAGGTAGCTTAGTACAAGCTGCAGACAAGAATACAGATTTGAAAGTATATACTAATGGTATTGATTCGCTTCCCAATACTATTAGATGTATATATAAATCGAGTGATAAAACCCAAATCATAATTGAAATAGATAAATCTAATATAAAAAAATGTGGTTGGATTGATTGTTATGGCGAATTACATAAAGAATAAAGAGAAAGATGTATATTAAAATATATGAATACAAACAATAATCTGTATGTGTATAGAGACGAGCGTTCGTGTTCGTCTTTTTCTATGCCTGATTTTAGGAGGTAGCGGTATTGAATGGAATAACAGAACTTGCAAAGCTGTTAAAGGAACGGGAAAACGGTGATGGGTACTCACCTATGTTCGGTACAGTTATTGAACTGCCGAACACTAAAATACGCATAAGTGACAAGGTAATACTTACCGACAGCCACATTACGCTTTGCATAAATTTAAAAGAGCGAAATTCTGACGGTGAATACATCAATATTGGTAAGACTGTTGTTTTGCTGCCATATGCAAACGGTCAAAAATTCATAGTGATTGGGGTGGTTATCTGATGTTTCCGAATTCAACAGGCGTAACGCTTAATAATGAAACAAAATCATCAAGCGGAACAAAATCATACCTTTTTGATTTTGACAGCAGTGATTTCGTTGTGCGCGACGGCAAACTCGTAGAATGCGATGGCAAAGGAAAATACGGAATAACAAATTCCAATTCTATCGGAATTGAAATCTGTATAAATTCAGACGGTAATTACAATACTGCATTTCAAAATGCGGTTGAACTTACAAAGTATCTTATGAAAGAACTTAATATTCCGCTT
>CACXES010000083.1 GCA_902766745.1 uncultured Ruminococcus sp. | reverse complement strand
TTGCGACCAATCAATACCGCCGCCCTCGGGAATATCGTCAACCTTGTTTATCAATGCTGTGGTTGTTTCGTCCTCGCTTGCCGTAACGCCCCTTGCGGTCAGCTTAGTGGCAAGTCGTGCGTTAAGTTCGGCTATTCTTGATTTTACACTCATTCCGCATCACCTCCGAGCAGTGCCATTGCTTCCGTACCCATGCCGTAGTCTGTTCCGAATCGCAGCGACTTTACGCTTGGAGTAATATTATTTTTCCCCGTAAGTAATGCGAGCTCTTTGCGTGCTGCTCTTGCAGTTGTGCTTGTCAGCACTGCTGCAGAATTATGTATTCCGCTCAGTGCAGAGCCGACCGACTTCCATGTATCGTCGCTTTCGTCCTTGTAGTATCCTATATTAGCTACGTCATTTAGGTTTCGTGTCATTTCAACATCATACGCATTAAGATTATTCTCAGATATTTCAAGCGATATCATTTCTGACTTGATACATTCAAAAACAATCTTTTTATTCTCCGCATACATTCTCCATCCGCCGTCCGAATATCCAATAAGGTCAATTAAAACCTCATCCATAGCCTTCGGCGCCTCAAGCTTATAATCTATAATTGTATCAATGCCCATCTCATTTCCAAACTGCAGCCAGTCAGCCCCATTCCGTATAGCATCCTTCACTATATCGCGCGCAATATACTCCACCGTCTTCTGACTGTATTCGCATGGCTGCACAACTACTCTTTTAGCAATGCCGTTCAAGGTTGTTCCGATAATTCTCTTTTCGTTATCTTTAAAGCTGAACGATGGTATATAGCCCCATATACCATTCCAAAGCGTTAGCATAGGTTCTGTTATGCTTTTAAGCATTCGCACAAGTATATCATCATTGAATACTACCTCGAACGAACCTTGCCCATTAAGTTGAACATCAACAACACACGAAGAGTATCCGCACTCTCGGGAATATTGCGGAAGAATACGCAGTAAATTAAAATCCAAATCATAAAATCTAATATCCATTTAAATCACCGCCATTCCGTAAAGCGGACTGTACCGGCTCACTGCATAGAGATTATCTCCCGTAAGGGATGATGTTACCGTTACAACGTTACTGCCTTCATCATAATACATATCGCTAAGCACGGTATCATCACTTATTTGGTTTGTTATATCTCCATCCACACTTGATGTTATCATGCGACGTTCAAGGTTGAATGTCACTGTCTCGTCGACTGCAGCATGATGGTATATCTTGAGTACCCTATCATTGATTGTAATAGTTATTGTATCGGTTTTTGCCCCTGTTGTGTCTGCAAGGTTCTCTACCGTAATGGTAGGATATACAATTGTGTCGCCGTCATTCATGATTAAAGCATCCTGGTGTCTGACGGTAGCAACAGCAGGGAGTTGTATATACCAATCCGAATTTTCAAATACATTCGGAAGCATATCTGTCGCAGATACAATACTCTCACGTCTGACCGCTCCTCTGAAATACGGATCTGAACATTCAAGCTGAAGCGTCATTTCCTCCCAGTGATGATATACTATGTTATTGTTCTCAGCCCCTGCGATTACTCTGCAATCAATTTCCCTATAATATCCGTTGCGAAGCAGTTCGAGTTTCATCGGCTTTTGTAATATCTTAAAAAAGCGTATCACGGTTTCGGGATCTGCATAATAATCAAACTTTAATGTTATTGTTCGCTCCGATGCACGCTCGCTTGTGATAACTCGTCCCGGCATTTGACTGTATGTCAAGGACTGAATCGCCTTACTGACAAGGCCAAGCCCCGTTATTTGCTGCAAGCGTGCCGAAACATGTTTTCCGCCGCCTATTTCAAAGGTTCCGTTTTCATTTTTCATTCGAATAATCATCAGTAACCTCCACGCATATTCTTTAAGGTTTCAGCGTCTTTCAGTGCCTTAATCTGAGCATAAGTGCTTTCGCCTTCGCTGGGCTGAATGTAGTAAACATTCTGATATGTATTCCCTACGGCACCTGCGAGAGCATAGCCGCCCTCGCTTGATATAATCCCGGCAAATGAATTGCTGATAGAATCCATAATTTGAGGAACAACCTCCCGAAGCTTTTCGAGAAATCCGTCACCCCAAGCATTAGCATTCAATTGCCCCTGTTCTTCAAGCTCAGCATTAAATGCGTCAAATGATTTTATTATCGTATCCTGCGCCGCTTTTGCCTCATCGTCATATATCGCCTTTGCGCCCTCTTCGGTAAGCTTTCGATTTTCTTTAAATGCCTCTAAGTATGCATTGAATTCACTATCATCAAGGCTTAAAATAGCTTTAGCGAATTTGGTACCGTCTTCCACCGACATATCGCGCATTTCTTCAAGAAATTCCTTTGGAATATTTCCTCGTTCTTTGACAGCCTGCATCATGTCAAGATACTCACGCAAGGCCTCATTTTGTTTGTTTATATCCGAAAGACGTATACTCTCATACTCCTGTCCGGCTATCTTAACTTTTTGAGTTTCAAAAAGCTTTGTTGAATCACGCATCTTATCGCGCATACTGTTTTGAGCCTTCTCTATCTCATCGACCGCATCAAACGCCGCCTCGACCATTTCGGAATATGTATCAATTACAGTCTTTTTATTGTTTTCAATATCCTTTTGAAGGGCATCGTACAGTTTACGCTCTTTTTCTGCGGTTTCCTTAAGGTCTTCAAGGTATTTTTTATCCGCCTCCGATTGGCTGTCCTTAAGCCGCTCATATTCGTCCTCGTACTTCTTTTCGGATTCGAGAACTACCTCATTCATCTCATCAAAAGCCTTTTGAACCTCTGTCCTGTTATCCGAAATAAGTGCCTCCAATGTTCCGACAGCCTTGCTTTTAAGCGAATTCATACCTGTCATAAGACCTTCAAGCGCACGTTTGCCAAGTTTAATTCCCTGTTTCCATATGTCGACCTCAGCGGACTCCATGCCTATTTCATATCCCTCGCCGAAGTAACGCCCGAGTTTTATCGTTTCTTTCGCCGGAGAATGGGAGTCCTGCGCCAATGCCAATGCTGCTTTGGCCACAAGGCCGAGCCCTGTCGCAGCCGAACGTACCGCACCGATTTTTGATTTTATTCCGTTTGCATAGCCTTGCCCGAAATTAGCACCCAAACCACGAGCTGCCGAGGTTGCTTTGGCAAGTGCCAGAGATACCGCCGCATAGTATGCTGTCGCAGCAGTACGTACCGCACCTATCTTTGACGTTATTCCGTTTGCGTACGCTTGTCCGGTTTCCGTTCCGCCTTGATTTGCCGCTTTAACAGCTGTGCTTGATGCCTCTTGAACCGGTTCTGCGAATGATTCCTGCGGTGCATTTGAGTCGGCACTTTCAACACCTTTGTTAAATGCTTCGCCTGTGTCAGTACCGCCTTGACCCGCAACCTGTTTTGCGTCATTTGCCGCTTGTTCCACAGGGTCGACAAATCCCGGAGTTAAATCTACTTTGGTTGAGTTTGCAGCGGCTTCCATTGCCTTTGGTGCTTCATTACCAATCTTATCGGCCGTTTGAACGATCTGCTGCCCTGCCTTCTCTGTGGCATCTCCGTATTGATTCATGAGTTGCTCGGCGTAGGAAGTTTGCGTTGATGCCTCATTGAGCTTATCGTTTAACTCACTTTGTGATTTTTTTAGCTCCTCTTCCTGCTCCTTGAGCTCTTTCATCGCCTTACTTTGCTCTGCTGTATATTGAGTTGTCTTTACTACGCTTGCCCCGTATCTGACACCGACCTCGGTTCCCTGGGATCTTATATCGTTGTATTGGCTTTCTATATCCGCCAATTGCTTTGCCGATGCCGCTGCCTGAGCTTGTAAGGAATATTGACTTTTCAACGAATCCTTGTAAAACTCGAGAGCCGCCTCTGCCTCTGCCAGTTGCTTTTTCTTTTCAATTAGCTGACTTACTGCCTCCGCTGTCATATTCAACTGGCCTGTCTCGCTGTCAAAGGCAAGGTTAAGGCCGTCGATACTCTTATTCAGCTCGTCAACAATCAACTGCATACGCTGTTTTTCAGCCGCAGTCAAATCTGTCTGACCGGCAAGGTTAAAGAGCTCATCTGCAAGCTTTTGGTTTGCATATGCCTCCGCCCCGGCATCTGCTGCGCTGTCCATATACGTATCTTTTAAACTATTAAAGCTATCAATTGCCTGTTTGTTGCTTTCAATAACTTGGTCCGTTGCCTCTCCGAGGGCATTAACGCCCTTAATCATTTCGGAATTACTCTCAAGATATGCATCATAAGCATTAATTGCTAAGTATATTCCGCCTACTACCGCAGCCACTGCAGCAACAACAAGGAGAATCGGATTTGCCATCATTACCGCATTGAGCGCAGCAACGGTTTTAGTCCACAGTGCCGTTGCCAATTCGGCAATAGTAATCTGTCCGGTCAACAATGCCACTGCGGTTTGACCGATTGTCAATGCTCCGGTTAATGCTCCCTGTGCTATGGTTGCGCCTTGTGTCGACATCGTAAACAAAGCAATTTGAACCTGCGCCATTTGAAAACCCTGCACAGCCTTTTGGATAACCGAGCCTATCTTAATAGCTGCAAATATCATTAATATCCCTTGGGCTGCAGCCGATAAAGCCGGGTATTGCCCTGTTATTCCCTGTATAAATGCATGGACAACCTCATATCCCGCTTTTGCAAGTTGCGGAACCGCACTTAATATTCCCTTTACCAGTGTTATACCAAGATTTGCCGCTGTTGCGCCTATCTTTGACGCATTGCTTGATATTACACGAACAAAGGCGTTAAGAAGCTCCTGCGCTCCTTTTATCATGCTCGGCAGCACCTTGCCTATTGCATTTGTCAGAGTAGTTAAGAGTTTCGGTGCAAGTTTAGCTATCACCTTTCCTATACCTGACAAAACATTTTCAAGCCTCGGAATGAGGTTATCTATGAACGTACCGAACGTATCAAAGAAATCATCAATAAGCCTGTCTATATCTTGCGACGGATCCGTCAGGCCGGCCATAAGATTCTCCCATGCTGCTTTCATCGCATTGAAAGAGCCCTGAATTGTTGTGCTTGCTTCCTTGGCCGTTGTACCCGTTATGCCCATATTTGTTTGCACAACGTGAATTGCGTCTACTATATCGGCAAAGCTGTCAATACTGTATGATGCCATTTCGCCGTTGGCTCTTTTTATATCCTCGGCATCCTTGAGCAGTCTTTCTAACTCGGCTCTCGTTCCGCCGTAACCGAGTTTGAGGTTGTCAAGCATTGCGAAATTTCCGCGCGAAAGGCTCTGATATGTTTGCACAATCATATTTATGTCGGTGCCCATCTTATTGGCGTTATCCGACATATCTGTGACAGCCATATCAGCCATTGCCGTAGCTTTCTCCGTATCGTTTCCGAGAGATTGGAGCAAGCTTGCCGAAAAGCTTGTTACCGTATCCATGTATTTGTTAGCTGAAAGACCTGCCGTCTTAAATGCATTTGAAGCATTTGAAACGACCTTGTCAGCACTGCCCTTAAAAAGCGTTTCAACACCGCCGACAAGCTGCTCATATTCTCCATATGCCTTAACAGCCTGTATACCTATAGCACCGATTGCCGCACCTGTAGCAGCCATTCCTGCCGCTACCGCCTTTGCTGTTATTCCGAGGCTTTTCTTTGCAATGCCTCCTATTTTTGATACCTTGCTGTCAAATCCTGCGGTATCACCGTCTATTTTAATTATAACCTTACCGCCGTCTGCCATTATTTTATCCCCCTTCAAGGGTCTACATAAATGCTCCCGACATCACATTGTCAATGCTCCCCTGCTTAATTTTCCTATTGCTTTTCAAAATTGCGTACCTCCCACGCTCCTTATTCCAGTACGCACGTTCATCTGACGTCATTTTAGAAAAATTACCACACCGGGCAAATACTCTGTGCCACAGCATGGTATTTTCATCATGTATAAGCAGTTTTATAAGTTCAATACCTTCATGATAGCTTATACCCTTTTCCATTAAGTGAGGAAAGTGCTGCCACAATTCACAGTATATAACACTGCCGTCTATTTCAAAGTCAAGTGCAGCTGCTCCCGATGATGCTTTTTCTCCGTCGTCTGTTCCATTCTCTTGACCGCTGACCCATGCAAGCATTGCCGAAATTACATCAAACTGATATTTGGGGCTCGGAATACCTCCCAATATACCGCCGACAGCCTTTTGAAGCATCTTTATATCGTTATTGTCGGCGGCAATCAAGAGAGATACCCAAAGTTCAAAATCTGTTTTAATCGGGATTTGAATACCTTTCACTGTGATGTATTCGGGATCTGAATTAACGAGGAGATTCATTATTTGAGTGTATCAAGGAGCGGTTTAAGGTCTCCGGCACTCTCTCTGATTGCCGAGTAACGCTCTGAAAAGTTCTCAAATTCAGCCTGTTGTGCCGCAGTCTTGTCTTCATATATGAGATTCACGGACGTGCGATAAACTGCCGACAAATAATCAAGATTACTCTTTTTTCCTTCCGGTGCAATGGTCTTAAATCCGCTTTCGCCAAAAATTACCGTGAGTATTCCCTTCAAAAAGTCGTACTCGTTCATGCTTGTACGTCTCTTTTCGAAGTCGTCAAGCTTATCGTTTATATCCTTTGTCCTCGTGGGCAAATCCAGTATTTCCCCACCGGGAAGCTCTATCGCTCTTTCCTTTTCTTCAAACTCAATCCTTGTTACAGCCATTTTTTATTCCTCCATTCAAATTTCATTCAGACCCTCGTCTGTAATGTTTTGCTCATTGCTGAGCATTTCAATTTCATCATCCCCACCGTCGGTCAAAACGGTGGGGGATGTTATTCCGATGCTACTGCCTCCGCAAACGTAATTGTCTCGACGGTTTCTTTGTCCCCACTTGTCGGGGTCGCTATTGTTGCCGTGCCTTCAACCCTTGTTGACTTAACTCTCAGCGTACCGCTATATGTCAGAGCGTCCGTTCCGTCGCCTACCGTATCACCCACGATAGAAAAATCACGCTTTACGGCATAATATCCACCATCTGACGGCTTATTAAAATCCACGGAAATGAAGCTTCTGACAGCATCTGTGCCTATCTTATCTCCGTCGATTATGCCTGCGATATCGTCAAGCACTGCGTTCGGTGTCATCATATCAAAGGTAAAGTCATACGATGAAGATATTCCCGTAATATCTGTTGTCTCAAAGTATTCATCAACATACTTGCGAGAATATTCTGTCGGGTTTTTGCTCTCTGAAAGAGTGGTAAAACCCTTTAGTCTGGTGTATGTTACTGCAGACCCGGACGAGTCTTTAACACCCATAAACATTTTTCTGTCGGCTCTCATTACTAAAGTTTCATTAGCCATTTTAATCACTCCTAAAATTATAAATTCTTTTCAATCCAGCCCTGCATGGATTTAACCACAATCAGGTCTTTTTTGTCCTGTCTTGCTTTAACATCCCACAGGCGTGATCCGTTTTTTAACTTCATCTGCCTTCCGGATGCAACTTTCTTTATACCTCTGCGCGAAAACCAATCTACACCGCCGTTTATCGGAAAACCACCCACCTTATATTGCGGGTCAACCATTATAATTCCTTTGTATATAACCAAAGAATACGGAGCATAGTGTTCAATTTCTTTCGGACGTATATGCACTGACTGCCGCAGCCTGTTTGTGTCGTGCGGAACATAGTCATAGTACGCTCTCCACCACTCTGTTGCCGCAAACTTCCACAATTCATCACTTTTAAGCGTTTGATTCACTTTTGAAAAATCAAGCTTCAGTTTGATTGAAATATTCATCTTATCACCGTCCGACGCTTGGCAGGGTTGTCCGTATAAAACCTCACGGTTACCGCGTAATCAACAAGAATTGCATTGGTGTCATTCTCATATACATATTGGTCTCTTATAAACGGCTTTGCGCTTAAACACTCTATTTGATAGCAAGGTGTTTCAAGCTGCGGTGCATCACCGTTATTTTGACACTCAATAAGCCAATCGCATACCGCCTGCACTTCATTCTGTGCGTCAAGATTATATGTATTTTGGTCTGAATATACAGCCCGATAACAAATAATATCAACATCAAAGAAGTACGGTTCCACAGGATTAAATATATATCTCCCCCCACCGTATCGATACGGTTGCCAGTCCACATCATACATATTTGCAGATGATTTAAGCTGAACAATGTTCCGTCTGTCTTCAAGAAGTGATGATACAACCCACAATTCATACAAAGCAGGGCAACCCTTCAGCCATTCGAATATCGCCTCAAAATCGCTCATAAAATCACCCCTTTATCAGTTCAATATGATTTGTTTTCCACGGTGTACCGTCAGCCTTAAACCGGATATATGCGTCCGCTTTGGTTATCGTGCCGCCCAAGTCCTTATACTTGTTGACAAGTGCGTTAAACTCCTGCAGCGTTGTCGGCGCATTGTCGGGAATATCGGAGAATATAAGCAAATCGCCGACATTTGCGGTAAAATATGTGTCCTGTTCAACGTCCGACAGAGCATAATACCCTCCGTCCAGCCAGTCAGGCCGCTTGTATTTCTCCCATCCGTATATGTACGCCGTCCATGTATTGCCGCGGTAGCTCATTGTACCGCTTGACGCATCGTATATTCCGCTGTCCTTTCCGCATCGTTCAAGCCTGTGAATTTTCCACGTCGCTTTTGCCGCTGTGCCGGAGCTCTCCGGGATCTGATTGACAATAGTAAACACTTTATCCGCAAGGTTTGACATTCTCATATGCACGCACCCCTATACAAAAGCGAGCCCATGCCGCCGCCGAAAAATGTATCGAATACAATTCTTTCTTTTTCGACAAGTATTTGCTCAGCCGTAAGTGTAACATATGATACGCTCTCCGAGCTTCCGCCCTGTGACTGGCTCTCGCTTGCGACCTGTGCGCCGCTCTTGCTGCCAAACTCGATAAGGGCAAATACGCAATCCTTGACAGGCTGCGGAATACTCGGCAGAGCCGCAATTCTTGTACCTGTCTGCCCTGCGGCCTGCGAATTGATTAAGTATTCCGCCTCACGCTCCGCCGAGGCATAGGCGGCAATATCAAGCTGTCCGCCCATTGTAATGTATTCATTATATGTTAAGTAGCTCATTATGCCGCCCTCCTATTTACTGCTTAACCTGCAGCAACGCTCTTGCGTATTCTGACAAGGTCTTTGTTGGTTACCTTGAAGCCGCTGTTCATCTCAACCTGTGCCTTGGAACCGATAAAGTTCTCACTGTCGACAATTCTCATTGCCTCAAGGTTGTTGACAATGGACAATGCCTCATAGTTGTACATAACAAATGCGATATTTTCAAATGCAACGGTCTTTACCGATGAAGCGTCCGCAGCGTAATACTTTGCGTTGGCTGCCGACAAGCCCGCCGCCTCAATGAATGTCAAGCCGAGGTAAATATGGAAATCATTAAGTTAAAGGATATAGCTTTCTTATAAAATATAACTCAGAGAAAAGTTTCGCTGTGGAACTTTTCTTTAATGAAAATAAACCGAATATTTTATTGTATTAAAATTAAGCGTCAGTGTTATATGTTCGACGAGCAAAACAGAAAAGTTCACTATGAACTAATCTTTTACAAAAATGCACCGCTTTTTCGGTCGTATTAAAATTGACCGTTAGTGCCAAAAAATGAAAACTTAAAATTAAAAGACTTGACAAATCGAATAATTTCTGTTAGAATAATATAGTCGAACAGCTAAAAGAGAGCGTAGAATTCACGACGAAATTCTACGCTCTCTTTTTTGCGGTTTTGATGCAGTTTTCAGGCAGCTTTTCTCAGATAAAGACTCCGAATATTTTACACCCGGAGGTTTTTATGAATCAAGATCAAAACTCTCAATTTTTAGGTACGGAAAAGATTTCAAAGCTGATGCTGAAATTCTCCGTTCCGTGTGTACTCTCACTCCTTGTCAGCGCACTTTATAACATTGTTGACCAGATTTTTATCGGGAACAGCGAATTAAGCGCGCTCGGCAACGCCGCGGCAGGTATTGTCTTTCCGATTTTCATCATCACACAGGCCTTTGCGTGGTGCTTCGGTGACGGATGTGCTGCATATCTGAACATATGTCAAGGCAGGAAGGATACCCAAAACGCTCACAAATCTATAGGAACAGGCATTACAATTACTTTCATTTCGGGTATTGTGCTTATGCTGGTCTTTTATCCGCTGAAGACACAGCTGCTGACCTTGTTCGGTGCATCGGAAAACAGTATCGGATATGCCGTGGAATACTTTAATATTATTCTTGCATTCTTCCCGGTTTATATGCTTTCCAATATGATGAACGCCGTTATCCGCGCAGACGGCAGCCCTGCGTGGTCGATGGCGTCTATGATTGCGGGTGCTGTCACAAACATCATTCTCGACCCGGTATTTATTTTCGGAGCAAAATGGGGCATGACCGGAGCGGCATTGGCAACGGTTATCGGTCAGACCGTTTCCTTTGTCATTACGCTGATCTACTTTTTCCGAACCAAGACCTTTAAGCTGACGCCAAAGAGCTTTGTCCCGAATCTCAGAGTGTTTTCCGGCGCGTTACAGCTCGGCACTTCCTCGTTTGTTACGCAGATGACTATCGTCATTATCTCTCTGGTATGTAACATTTTACTTGCCAAATACGGCGCAGTATCGAAGTACGGTGCGGATATCCCGATCGCCATTATCGGGATTGAAAGCAAGGTCTTTACTGTCGTTATCAACCTTGTGGTCGGCATCGTTCTCGGCTGCCAGCCTATCATCAGCTACAATATGGGTGCGAAAAACCATGACCGGATTAAAGAGCTGTACCGAAAGATACTTCTTTGCACAATCATTATCGGGCTCGGCTCAACTCTGCTCTTTGAGCTGGCTCCGCGCACGGTTGTGGGACTGTTCGGTGCTCCGACAAATATCCCAAACCCCGATGAATATTGGGTATTCGGCGAAAAGACCTTCCGTATTTTCCTCTGCCTTGTAACGTTTACCTGTATTATCAAGATGACCTCTATCTTCTTCCAGTCTGCAGGCAAGCCGATTCAAGCCGTTATTGCTTCAATGATCCGTGATATTATCTGCTTTATTCCGTTGATCATAATCTTTCCCGCTGTGTTCGGCGGTGTAGAGGCAATCCTGTTTGCCGCGCCCACCGCAGACATTATCGCTATGGTCGTGGCAGTGCTGCTAACCGTAAGCTTTATGAAAACGCTGAAGGCAGACCCCTGCAAAAAACAGGCAGATGCCGTATTAAAGCCCTCGAAAAAGGGCGTTATCATAACCATTGCCAGAGAGCACGGTTCCTCCGGCAAGCAAATCGGCAAGCTGGTCGCGGAAAAGCTTGGTATTCCCTTTTACTACAAGGAAATGACCGCTCTCGCCGCACAGGAAAGCGGACTTGACAAGGAATTTATTTCCGATATTAACGCAAACTCTCCCGCGGTGCTGCACAGACTCTACCTCAGTACGGATGTGATACAGCAAGCCATTTCCGCACAGGATAGGGTTATTCGCAAAATTGCGGATAACGGAAGCTGTGTTATTGTCGGAAGAGCCGCCGATTATGTGCTCCGCGACTATGAGGATGTCGTTCGTATCTTTATCTACGCTCCCGAGGAATACCGTACTCAGCGTGTTATGAAGGTATACGGCGACAGCCCCGACGAAGCAAGGAAAAACATTCGTCTTTCCGACGAAGCGAGAGCCGCTTATTATAAAAATATCTCTGAGCTTACCTGGGGAGACAGGCGCAATTACGAATTAATGCTTAACAGCGCCATTGGACTTGAAGCAAGTGCGAATATCATCTGTGATTACATTGAAAACAGGGCTCCCGGAAAGCGGAGGGTTGCACCCGACTTTTTCTACGCTAAAGGGCACAGGTGAGAAGAGGAGAAGCAAGGGAGCAAGCGGATGTTTTTCGAACAGAAAAACGGAGCAAAGCGAACTTTGCTCCGACGAGCCACGGGGTAAACGAAAACCATTACCGCCAAAGCAGCAACGGAGTTGGTTGATACGGAACGCTTCCGGGGTTGGTGAAGCGGAACGTTCCGGGAACATTCACAAAAACCCCCGCAGCGGATGCTGCGGGGGTTTTGATTTGCGAATTATTATTCGATAACTTCGGTTACAACGCCGGAACCTACTGTTCTGCCGCCTTCACGGATAGCGAAACGGAGACCGGGCTCGATAGCGATGTGTGATGTAAGCTCAACAGTCATCGTTACGTTGTCGCCGGGCATGCACATTTCTGTACCCTCGGGAAGGTTAACAACACCTGTTACGTCAGTTGTTCTGAAGTAGAACTGAGGTCTGTAGTTCGAGAAGAAAGGAGTGTGACGTCCGCCTTCATCCTTGGTCAGAACGTAAACCTCGCCCTTGAACTTTGTGTGAGGTGTGATTGTACCGGGCTTTGCAAGAACCTGTCCTCTTTCGATTTCGTCTCTTGAAATACCACGGAGCAGAGCACCGATGTTGTCGCCTGCTTCTGCATAGTCAAGAAGCTTTCTGAACATTTCGATACCTGTTACAACGGTCTTTCTGGACTCGTCGGAGAGACCTACGATCTCAACTTCGTCGGACATATTCAGCTGACCTCTCTCAACACGGCCGGTAGCAACAGTACCACGACCGGTGATGGAGAATACATCCTCGACCGGCATAAGGAAGGGCAGATCGCTCTTTCTGTCGGGAGTGGGGATGTAGCTGTCGATAGCGTCCATAAGCTCGTGGATGCAAGCATACTCAGGAGCGTTAGGATCGGTAGAATCACTCTCCAGAACCTGGAGACCGGAGCCCTTGATGATCGGAATATCGTCACCCGGGAACTCATACTCGGTCAGAAGGTCTCTGATTTCCATTTCAACGAGCTCAAGAAGCTCAGGATCGTCAACCTGGTCAACCTTGTTCATGAATACTACGATATAGGGTACGCCAACCTGACGTGAAAGCAGGATGTGCTCTCTTGTCTGGGGCATAGGACCGTCAGCAGCAGATACAACGAGGATAGCACCGTCCATCTGAGCAGCACCGGTGATCATGTTCTTAACATAGTCAGCGTGTCCG
>CACXES010000082.1 GCA_902766745.1 uncultured Ruminococcus sp. | reverse complement strand
CTTCCTTGCTCCTCCTCTTCCCGGAAAACGTCGGGTACAACCCTCCGCTTTCCGGGAACCCTGTTTTAACCGCGTAATCTTACGAAATTGCATTTGCGTTCCGCTTCATCGACCCCGTTGCGGGGAAAAGAAAAGCCGCTGCTGCAAAAAGCAGTAACGGCAGTTTATATACACATTTTATTCTGCATACATCGGGAAGAAGTCAATGCGAGGGTCAAGGAATTTAAGCTGATGCTCGCTCTCGCCCTTGCACAGGTCGGAGAGAGTGTCGAAAATGTGATCCCAACTCCAGAATTCCTTGCCGAAGCCGAGGTATTCACAGAGCATCTCACAGCCGGACGGTGCAATAGGATGCATAAGAGCAACCGCAACCCGTACCATATGGAAGGTATTTATCATCACCCTGCGCCGCATATCGTTGTCATCCGCCTTGTCGGCTTCGCCGATGTTCTTCGCCCAATACTTGTTGGCGGAGCGGATATATTCGTCCATAAGGCTCATCACCTTGTGAAATTCAAAGCGATACATTGCACGTTCGTACTTTAATATGACCTCCTTGCCGCCTGTGAGCACCTCCTCGTCAACATTGCCGAGGGGCATCTTTCCGTCAAAGTATTTCTGTGCGGTGTAGAAGCAGGAGCGTGCAACACGGTTGAATACGTTGGATAAAAGCTTACCCTCCTTCATTACCGGGTCGGCATCCTTTTCGCCTGCCGTCGGGTTTAGGGGCTTTGGCTGGAAGCTTACACTTTTAAGCCCCAGACCGAGTCCCAAAAAGTGAGCACGCAGATGCTCGGGCAGGTAATGCTCAAGCAGATCCGCTGCCATGGGCGGCTTGACTGCGCCGCTGCTGCTCGCCTTTTTGTTTAAAAATAATATATGGTTGTTCGCCACAAGCACAGGCATTTTAAGCTGACCGTCGGCAGGTCTTGCCGTGAGACTGTCACTGCCCTGTGTCGCCATAAACAGCACCGGCTCGGCAATCCCGTAGAAGTATATGTTATCCTGACCGATAAACTGATATACCTCCGACTCGCTGTCGCACCAATATTTTTTCCACTCATCGTCCGGCATTCCGCACTGCTCAAGATACGCCTTTGTGAACGAAATCGGCGCCCAAAGCGATTCCGGCCATACCCAAATGGTAAGGCCCTCTTCGCCGTCCAAAACAGGAGCCGGTATGCTCCATTCAATGTTTCCGGTCAGGCGGAAGGGAACGAGGGTCTTGCCGGCACGGAATCGGATTCCGTTCTCGTTGAGAAGCTCTCTCGCCTTGTCCCGTGCGGCAAGGTCTGAAAATTCAAGCGAGAACGAGGTCTTGTTTGCCGCCGTGTTGAGCTTGTGCTCGGGCATCTTATCCTTTATTTCCTCATATGCCTCCATAAAATCGTTCTTGACATATACCATGGGCGGCGTCATAAATTCGCGGATTGTGTTTGAAACCAGAGGTCTTACGTCCTCACGCTCGGAGATGTCGCTGACGTACTGTTCCAAAAGCTCGCGGAATTTGGTCAGGTCAATGTACCAGTTCGCCACATCCCGCATTTCGGGCGTGTCGCCCGTGAGCGTGCTTTTGGGGTTTATAAGCTCCTCGGGCATATACTGATGCCCCATGGAACACTCATCGGCATAGCCCTTGTCGGAGGTACAGTTTTCCACCGGGCATTTGCCCACTACCTGTCTGCCGTTTAAAAACTGCCCTGCCTTCGCATCATAGAACTGTGAGGTAACAAGCTTTTCAAGCCAGCCGTTTTCGTGCCATCTTTCCATAAGCTCCGCACTGAACTTACGGTGAACCTCGCCCGTATGCCCGAGTCCGGATGCGCCGAAAAGGTTAAGGCTTATTTCGTATTCCTCAAGGGTTCGCTTCTGGCTCTCGTGATTTTCTCTGACAAAATCCTCAATCGTGCCGGTGTAGCCCTCTTCGCACAGCTTGCGGTAGCTTTCGGATATGGGCGAGCCATAGCAGTCCGTTCCCGACACAAATATAACGTTCTCCTCGCCTATGCGGTCGCGCAGAAACCTCGCCGCCGCATCGGCGTGAACGAACATACCGCCCACATGCCCGAAGTGCAGCTTCTTGTTGCCGTAGGGCATTCCGCCGGTGACAACCGCACGTTTGGGAAAGTGCGGACGCTCCTCCTCGAATATATTCGGTTTGACGGGTCTTTTATCTCTGTTGTTTTCCATAGGTTTATCCCTCCGTATAATAATGCCTGCCCCGCCGCAGCTGCGGCGGTCGGAAGTGTTTTTTGTGATTACTTATTTTACCGCTTCGATGCGGCGGCGCATTGCCGGCTCTCCTATTATGCGACAGATTTCCCACAGGTCGGGAGAGTTCGTTCTGCCCGTTAAGGCAACGCGTATAACATTGCTGACATCGGTTATGCTGCCCTTGTACATATCCGGGTTCTTTTTGTAGTCCTTGGGCTTTGCCGCATATCCCATATCGGCGGCTATCTCTCGAATCTTTCCGAACCACTCCGAGTTGTCGTCTGCGTGATTATAGGCGGCCAAATACCTGCGGCAGATTTCGGCTCTGTCCTCGGCACTGACGTTTTCCGGGAACTCCGATTCAAGCGTCAGGCTTTCGTCAAAGTAGAAGGAGAGGAAGTCCCTCGCCTGCTTCCAGTTGATTAAATCCTTCCTCGGCCGTGCGGCATCTCTGCCCACGTCTATTGCGGCGCAGGTCAATGCTGTGTCGCGGGTGAAGAGCGTGTAAAACTCGGGGTCGTACTCGCTGAGCCATTTTGACATTTTCTCGTAAATCTCATCTGCGGACATACGGAAGATAAGCTCGCGGCTTATGTCGTCAAACTTCATTATGTCAAAGAGCGCACCGGAGTTGCTCATCTTTTCCAGTGTAAATTCAAAATCGTCCATTGGCTTGTCCGGGTTTTCGGCACGCCATTCCTCAAAGTTGGAATTCAGCACAGTCATAAGATATTCCCGAACCGCCTCGGGCAGATAGCCCTCCGCACGGTAGTAGCCGAGACCCAGCTCGGGGTCCTTGCGCTTTGAAAGCTTGCGCTTGTGGTCGCCGTCCATCTTCATCAGGACGGGGGTGTGACAGTATATCGGCCGCCTCCAGCCGAAGGTGTCGAAAAGTTGAACGTGAATCGGCAGTGTGGAGAGCCATTCCTCGCCTCTGACAACGTGGGTCGTGCGCATAAGGTGATCGTCCACAACATGGGCGAAGTGATAGGTCGGTATTCCGTCGGATTTTAAGAGAACAAAATCCTGATAATTTTCTTGAAGCTTCAGTGTTCCGCGTATTCCGTCAAAGACCTCGACCGTGTTTTCGATATCCCCCTCGGAGCGGAAGCGAAGCACGTACTTTTCGCCGTTATTGATTTTTGCTTCAATCTCATCAAGGCTCAAATTCCTGCATACAGCCCACTCTCCGTAATAGCCGAAGTTGAGCTTCTTTGAAATCTGCTCCTCACGCATGGCGGCAAGCTTCTCCTCGCTGCAGAAGCACGGATAAGCCAGCCCCATTTCCACAAGACGCTTCGCAAAGCACTTGTAAATATCCTCGCGCAGACGCTGACGGTAGGGAGCGTAATCGCCGTTCTGACCGTCGTTTTCGGTTACGCCCTCGTCAAAGTGAATACCGAAGTAATCCATGGCGGAGAGCACAAGCTCCACCGCACCCTCGACCTCTCGCTTGGCATCGGTGTCTTCAACACGGAGGTAGAAAACGCCGTCGCTCTGATGAGCAAGCCTCTCGCCGATCATGGCGTTATAAAGATTTCCGAGGTGAACAAAGCCGGTCGGGCTCGGCCCGATACGGGTGACCTTTGCGCCATCGGGCAGGTTCCGCTCGGGGTATAGTTTTTCGTAATCCTCGGGAGATTTATCTATGTGCGGAAACAAAAGCTCCGCCAGTTTCTTGTTATCCATTCGCTTATCCTCCGATTTATTTAATATTCCGCAAAATCGGTCTTTATAACCGCCGTTTTGCAATAATCGAACATTATCATTTAATTTTACACTGTTTCGGACAAAAAGTCAAGCGTATAAATGCCCAAAATTCGCGTATATTTGCTCAAAATCAGAAAATACAGCCGCCGCACGATCGGGCGGCGGCGGTTATATGGGCAAATTTATGTGATCCGACAGAAGTATGTATAAAAGAGCATAGATCAGCATCGAGTTATCCTCGTCCTCGCATTTGTTGTCAAGAAGCACCAGAATCAGTGCCGCCAGAAGCAAATCCTCTGCGGACATAAAGCCGAATACCTTTCCGGTCTCGGGATTATAAATTGACTGCGGAATAAGCTTTAAAAGCGAAAAACCGCTGTCACGCCCGTCCTCGCCGCAGGTATGCCTGCCCTGCGGTTTTTTGCTGTCCGGCTGCCTGTTGCGGTTTGCTTGCTGCGGATTCGTATGCGGTTCGTCGCAGTTGTGCTGCTGCGGCTTTTCGCAGTGTCCGTTTCCGCTCGGCGGCTGAGTGGTGCGGCCGCCGTCTGCGAAGCTGTCCGCACTGCGATAATCTGTGCTGTACCTCCTGTACATATTCTGCCTCCTTGATATACGCCTGTGACTTGCCGCAGCAGCAGGCTTACTGAATTTCCTTAAAGACCTTTATCGCCCGACCCATGCCGAGGAGCTTTACTGCATGGTTCAGCTTCTCCTGCCGCTCGGGGCGAAGCAGCGGCGCAAGTGCCCTCAAAAATGCTGCTTCTTTTTCGGTTTCTGCGCTTTTCATCACCGACATAAGCTTCTGCATCTTCTGAAGCATCTCGGCGTTTTCCTCTGCCTCCGCAAGCTCCTCGCTGTGCTTATCGCCTCCGCCGCCCAGCATGGAAATCAGCCCCTGAAGCTGCTGCTGACCCTCGTCGCTGCCCAGTATATTTTTAAGTACGTCCACGGCTCCCGATAAATCAGGCTCTCCCGACATAGCATTCACCCCTATAAATCACTTATTTTTAAATATTCCGTCAAGCTTCTTCATAAGCTCGGGATTTTCCGCCATCTTCTTTGCGAGATTGGGATTCCTCTGAAGCTCCTTCTGAAGGTCGGCAGCGCTCAGATGATTAAGCTGCTTGTTAAGAGTGCCCTTGTCGGTGGTTTTTATTGCCGCCTCCACCTGCCGAAGCTGCTCGGGCGACAGAATGTTCTTCATCTGACTTAAGGCGTTTGAAAGCATCTGCGGATTCATGTTCTTGATCATGTCCTCAATATTCATAAAAATGTCTCCTTATCCGCCGTTTTGCGGCATAATTCCAAGATTTGCGGCCGTGCTTCGGCCGCCGTTACTAATAATTTATGCAGGAAATAAAAATTTCGTGACAAATTTCTGATTTTATGTTAATATATATGAAAGAAATTAACACGATCAAAATATTTTCGACAGAATTGGGGTGTATAGCCATGCAGGCATTAATTTTCAGCGACAGCCACCGAGGCTTTTCCTATATATATGATACGGTTGTAAAATACCCGAAGATTGACTTGATAATCCACGCCGGAGACGTGCAGGCGGACGTGGACGATATATTGTCGGTGTTTCCGAGGATACCTTGCGCATACGTTCTGGGAAACAACGACTTTTCCGTTTGGGATGTGCCGTACGACAGATTTTTTGAGTTCGGCGGCAAGAAAATTTTTCTGACCCATGGTCATAACTACGGAGTAAAAATGTCACCGCGAAGGGTGACGGCAAAGGCAAAGGAGATGGGCGCGGATATTTGCATCTTCGGGCATACCCACGTTCCGTATCTTGACGAGGGCGAAATCCTTACGATAAATCCCGGCACGGCTCGCCGCGGCTATGCTCTGCTCACCGTGGAGGACGGTACCGTCCGCGCCGAATTGAAACCCCTGTAAGCTCGGCGGGTTTGTATACGAAAAAGGGACTGCCGCCGCAGTCCCCTTTTCTTAACTTTTCGGAAATTATTTTCGCATATGTACCCGTTTAATATACCTCGGTTGCAGAAGCGTATAAGGGCTTCAGCCTATTGTTATTATCCCATACATAATATTTAATCTTCTTGAAATGGTTTGGTGCATCGGGATATTTATACCTTAAAATATCTGCTTCATTGCAATCAATACTTTCTTGATTAATTTTTACCAATACATCGTTTTCATCATAAAAAGCGATAATAATTTCGCCTTTCATAGCTGTTGTGCTGCCTATCTCTATTGATATATTTCTCAAGGGATAAAGAGTATCCCGATACAATATCAGATGAAATTCCCTACGAGAATTATATGCGATGTAATCATACGTGTACCCGGCAGACATCCCGAGCTTATTTGCGATTATTTTAATGTTATTTACATACCAATTCGTGATTTTAACCGTATCATCTATATCTCCCGTAACGTAAACTCGGGCATATGAATTCTTTTTCAGTTGTTCCACTACGTTATCTAAATCACCGTCAGCGGACATTATCCCTCCGTTTTTGGTGAAATAATTATTTTCCGTTGCAGTGCATTCCGGCATATCGTACGGATTATCGATGCTGTGTCCGCTTTCGATAAGCTGTGCGTCCGTCATGTTAAAAAATTCGTAATATATATGCCATGCGTCAGCGTCATCCCAAGTTAAGTCGGTGTAATACCACTTTTCGTCAAGCCGCACCAAGTTCCATGCGTGTCCCGGTCCGGTTGCCATGTGCGACAATATACCGACCTTGTACAGTAAATACTGGTACGCTTTTGAATATCCGTCACAAACCGCTTTGCCGTACACTAAGGCTCCGAATGCGGAATGTATGTGCTCGTATTCGGAGTCAAGCTGCGCAATTGCGTTCTCTCTTTCGGTGTCATCCTCAATTTTTTCTGCGTTCTGATATGCATCAAGTGCATCATAATCATACTCTATTCTGTTTATCAGTTCATCGTGGAGCATTATTGCCTTGTCGTAATCGGACATATCCGGTCTGACCCCGGATTCCTTAATAATATTGTCTGCCGCAGCTTCGAATAAATCATAATCACCTAAATCCAAACAATCGATGTAGTCGGGTTCGACACGAGACATATACGGAGATGGAACGATGTAGCGATAACCGGAATTCAAATAATACAGCTGCGGCCAATCGTTGACGCACGCATAAAATACCTTTTCAAACTCAGCATAGCTGAGCTGATATTCCGAGAAATCTATAACCTCTGCTCTGTCAATCAATCCTTGAGCGAGATGAAGATAAGCGGTTGCCAGTCTTGAACTTTTATTTAAAACGATATTCCATCCGTAATATTCTGTGCTTGAAATCCTTTCCGAGTCGCTTTCGTCCTCTGCTGCGGTCATTAAATTTAAGCTTGCGCCACAGTCAGTTTTATCGGGAGGGGGCAGTTCGTCAACAACTCTTGCATATGGCATATAGCCACCTTGTGGCATAGTGTTTGTTTCAGCTTCACAGATTTTACTGTTTCCTATCAGAGTTCCAAGTAAAAAAATCATTAATGCCGTACACAGAGATTTTTTCATATATAAAACGCTCCTTATCGAACAAATGTATTTTCAATTTTAATACAAATATTTTACCATAACACATTGCCGCCTGTCAATATATTAGTAATATATAAATATATCTAAATCAATATTACAATTAATATACGAGGTATTGAAATATGTCAAAAAATGTTATCCGTATAAATAAAAAAGGTGAAGACGGATATAAGATAATATCAGTACGAATTAAGGAGGGAAGATTGCAAAAGATTGACGACTTATCGTCACGGAGTAATCGGGCAAGAAATGAGATAATAAATATTATACTTGAAAGTGCGGTAGATACAGTGGAGATAAATCAGATGTTTTGCAAAAAGGTACCTTTGTAATATTTTTGCAGGCTTGCGGCATATGTCAATAACACAGTGCTTAAACATATAAAAATTTGTGAATAATTCATATTGCCGGCGACACAAAAAGGCTTGACATTTGCGAAATCTTGTGGTATTATTATATGGTTCGCTTTATAGGTGGTAGTATGTAAAGCGGACGAGTCAACTTTAGGAGGTGGAGGATAATGAAAGTAAAGCCTTCAGTAAAACCTATTTGTGAGAAGTGTAAAATTATAAAAAGAAAAGGCAAGGTTATGGTAATCTGCGAAAACCCGCGTCACAAGCAGAAGCAGGGCTAAAGCAAGGTTCATTTCGGGGCAGGGTCAGGCTTATGAACCAAATTGCTTGTATTAAGCTGATGCCGTGAATAACGGGTGAAATTCTGCTCCGTTTGTTTTTTCTTAAATTAAATGGAGGTGAAAATTTATGGCACGTATCGCAGGTGTGGATCTGCCGAACGATAAGAGAGTTGAGATAGGTCTTACCTATATCTTCGGAATCGGCGTTTCCACTTCGAGAAAAATTCTTGCGGCGACGGGTATCAATCCCGATACCAGAGTCCGTGACTTGACAGAGGACGAGATATCAAAGCTCAGAGCAGAGATTGACAACTACAACGTTGAGGGTGACCTCAGACGTGACGTTGCCCTCGACATCAAGCGTCTGATGGAAATTAACTGCTACCGCGGTCTCCGTCACAGAAGAAGTCTGCCCGTCAGAGGACAGCGCTCCAAGACCAATGCGAGAACTCGCAAGGGACCGAAAAAGACCATCGCAAACAAGAAGAAATAAGACATACATTATTATATATGTATCACTACCGCTTATTTCGAGAAACCGAACGGGCGAGACATCGCCTAAAGATTTATGAGATTTTTCTGTAGGTATACAGATATTCGTATTTTCAGGAGGTGAAAAATACAATGGCAAAGGCAGTTAAGAAGACACGCCGCCGCAGAGAGAAAAAGAATATTGAACGCGGCGCAGCACATATCAAGTCAACATTTAACAATACCATTGTTACTATTACAGATGTAGCCGGAAATGCAATTTCATGGGCATCCGCCGGCGGCCTCGGCTTCAGAGGTTCGAGAAAGAGCACTCCGTTCGCGGCACAGATGGCTGCGGAGACCGCTGCAAAGGCGGCTATGGAGCACGGCTTAAAATATGTAGAAGTTTATGTTAAGGGTCCGGGCTCCGGCCGTGAGGCGGCTATCCGTGCGCTTCAGGTTGCGGGCTTGGAGGTAAATATGATTAAGGACGTTACACCTATTCCTCATAACGGTTGCAGACCGCCGAAGAGAAGACGTGTATAATTACGGAGGTGAAAATTAATGGCAAGATATACTGAATCTGTTTGCAGAATATGCAGACGTGAAGGTCAGAAGTTATTCTTAAAGGGTGACAGATGCTATACCGATAAGTGTGCAGTATCAAGACGTGCCTATGCACCGGGTCAGCACGGCCAGGGCCGCCGTAAGCTTTCCGAGTACGGAACACAGCTCCGTGAGAAGCAGAAGGTCAGACGTGCCTACGGTATTTTAGAGGGTCAGTTCCGTCACTACTTTGAGCTGGCAAATAAGAAAGAGGGCGTAACAGGTGAAAACCTGCTCACCATCCTGGAGAGCAGACTTGATAATGTTGTTTACAGACTCGGATTGGCAGTGTCCAGACCCGAGGCGAGACAGCTTGTATCACACGCTCACTTTACGGTAAACGGCAAGAAGGTTAACATTCCGTCGTATCTGGTTAAGCCGGGCGATGTTATCGCAGTCAAGGAAACAAGCCGCAAGAGCCCCAAGTTTGAGGCGATTTTGGCATCCACCGAGAGCAGACTCGTTCCCAAGTGGCTGGATATGAACAGGGATACCTTAGAGGGCAGAGTTGTTGCTCTGGCTGAACGTGAAGATATTGATATGCCGATTGAAGAGCATATGATTGTTGAGTTGTACAGCAAATAATTAATCGCTGTCGGCAAGGTTTTTACCTTGCTATTATTTAGGAGGGCTGACAATGATTGAAATAGAAAAGCCAAAAATTGAATGCGTTGAAGCATCCGAAGATAACAAGTACGGCAAGTTTGTTGTTGAGCCTCTGGAGAGGGGTTACGGTACAACCCTGGGAAACTCTCTCAGAAGAATGCTGCTTTCATCACTTCCGGGTGTTGCGGCTACCTCCGTTAAGATTGACGGCGTGCTGCACGAGTTTTCGACTGTTCCGGGAGTTAAGGAAGATGTTACCGAAATTATACTCAACATTAAAAATTTAGCTGTTAAGCTGCATTCCGACGCACCTAAGACGGTTTATATAAACCACGAGGGCTCGGGTGAAATCTGTGCGGGAGATATAAAGCACGATTCCGATGTTGAAATCATAAACGAGGATTTGCATATTGCCACGTTAAACGACGATGCAAAGCTGTTTATGGAGATTACTTTGGACAGAGGACGCGGCTATGTTTCGTCCGAACGCAATAAGCAGCAGATGCAGCCGGTTATCGGTGTTATTGCTACCGATTCGATTTATACGCCTGTTACCAAGGTTAATTACACGGTTGAAAATACCCGTGTGGGGAACGTTACAGATTATGACAAGCTGTCGATTGAGGTGTGGACAAACGGCACGATTACCCCGGCTGAGGCGGTGAGCCTTGCGGCGAAGATCGTCAGTGAACACATGAATCTCTTTATTGACCTGTCTGATGATGCTAAGAATGCGGAAATCATGATAGAGAAGGAAGAGAGCAAGAAGGAGAAGGTTCTGGAGACAACAATCGAGGAGCTGGATCTTTCCGTACGTTCCTACAACTGCTTAAAGCGTGCAGGCATAAATACTGTTCAGGATCTTACTGCAAAATCCGAGAACGATATGATGAAGGTCAGAAACCTCGGCAGAAAGTCGCTTGAGGAAGTCATTGCAAAGCTTGAGGCAATGGATTTGTCCTTGTCCAAGGATGACTGATGACCCGTTAAATAGAATTTAAAGAATGAGGTGATAATATGGCACACCAGAGAAAGCTTGGCAGACCGACCGACCAGAGACGTGCTATGCTCAGAAATCTGACAACCTCACTGCTGGAGAACGGTAAGATCGAAACTACCGTTACCCGCGCCAAGGAGGTTCAGAAGCTGGCTGACAAAATGGTTACGCTCGGAAAAACCAACACGCTTCACACTAAAAGACAGGCTCTTGCATATGTTACAAAGCGCGATGTTGTATCAAAGCTCTTTGATGAGATCGCACCTAAGTATGCGGAGAGAAACGGTGGTTACACCAGAGTTATCAAGATAGGTCCCAGAAGAGGAGACGCAGCCGAAATGGCAGTTCTTGAGCTTGTTGACTAACGTTAAGCATAAAATTCAGGGGGATTGACGCTTATGTCAATCCCCTTGTTTTATTATATATGTCTGCCGCAGCCATGAGAGCTGCGGCAAATTTTTCGGCAAAATTATTTTTGTTTTCTGTTTCTTTTTCGACTTGACTGTCTGTCCGTTCGGCTGTGCCTGTACACTCGACCTTGTCCCCCCGGTCGGCGTTGCCGCCCGTTTGACCTTGAATGGTCAAAATTGCCGCTTCCGCTTTCTTTTATAAGGCACCGCTCACCGCTGCCTATTAAATCACGGCGACCGGCGGCGACAAGGGCGGAGTATACGATCTTATAATTTTCGGGGCGCTTGTATTGGAGCAGTGCACGCTGCATCTGCTTTTCCTCGTAGGTTCGGGGAACATAGACCTTCTGCATTGTGCGCGGATCTATCCCCGTGTAATACATACAGGTGGACAGACTTCCCGGGGTGGGATAAAAGTCCTGAACCTGCTCGGGATTCAGCCGGTGGTCGCGCAGGTATTCGGCAAGAGCGATTGCATCCGACAGGTGACTTCCCGGGTGGGAGGACATGAGATACGGCACGATGTACTGATCCTTGCCGAGATCTCGATTTATTTTCTTATATTTTTCGCAAAAGCTGTTATAAACCTCCGCAGACGGCTTTCCCATAAACTTTAGCACACGGTCGGAGATATGCTCGGGCGCAACCTTCAACTGGCCGCTGATGTGATATTTGCAAAGCTCACGGAAAAATTCGTCATCCGTATCATAGAGAAGATAGTCATATCTGATTCCCGAACGGATAAAAACTCGTTTTACTCCCTTGACCCGCCGCAGCTTACGAAGAAGCTCAAGATAGTCGCGGTGGGATATTTCGAGGTTTTTGCAGGGCTTTGGATAGAGGCACTGCCTGTCTTTACATACCCCGTGCTCAAGCTGACCCTTGCAGGAGGGAGCACGGAAGTTTGCTGTTGGCCCGCCCACATCGTGAATGTTACCCTTGAATCCCGGGAGTGTGGTTAAAAGCTCTGCCTCACGCAGAATGGATTCATGGCTGCGTGCGGAAATTGTACGCCCCTGATGAAAGGTCAGGGCGCAGAAGCTGCACGCTCCGAAGCAGCCTCGAGAGGAGGTGATTGAAAATTTAACCTCGTCTATGGCGGGAACGCCGCCTAATTCGGCATAGCATGGATGCCAATCCCTGACATACGGCAATTCATAGACTCTGTCAAGCTCCGCAGAGGTCAGCGGAGGTGACGGGGGATTCTGTACAATATACTTGTCTCGATCAAGCTGAGCAACGGGTTTCCCGGATACGGTGTCCTGCTGACGGTATTGCTGTGCCGTAGCCATGGCGTAGGCGGTCTTGTCCGAGGAAACCTCATCGTAAGCGGCAATTTTTATACAGTCGGGGGGCAGAGCCGCAGCATTGCCCTCCTTGTATACCGTACCGCGAACCGACTTTATATCGTGAACCGATACGCCGGCGTTTAAAAGCTCGGCAATTTCGGCGATCTGATGCTCACCCATACCGTAGATTAAAAGGTCTGCGCCGCTGTCAATCAGCATACTTCGCCGAACTTTGTCCGACCAGTAGTCGTAATGGGCAAAGCGCCGAAGGCTTGCCTCTATGCCGCCGATAATAATCGGGATTTTGTTTCCGTATGCCTCACGCAGGCGGTTGCAGTAGACTATTGTCGCCCTGTCCGGGCGGCAGCCCGAGCGACCGCCGGGGGAGTACAGGTCAGTGTTTCTGCGCTTTTTTGCGGCGGTGTAGTGATTGACCATGGAATCAATGTTGCCTGCACCCACAAGAAATCCGAGACGTGGCTCGCCCAGTCGCTTGAAGTCGTCGCAGGTGTGCCAGTCGGGCTGTGCAATGATGCCGACCGTGTAGCCCAAATCCTCAAGAAGGCGGCAAATCAGGGCATGAGCAAAGGCAGGGTGATCCACATACGCATCCCCCGAAACATAAACAAAGTCAAGACGGTCAATACCGCGGCTTTTCATATCCGATTTATCTATTGGTAAAAATCTTTTTCCGTTCATACTAAAACTATACTATATTTTTTGATAAATTGCAAGTGCAATATGTCCCAAGACTTGATTTTTTACGAAAAATAGGGTAAAATAACAGGAGCAGTAAAATAATCGACTTAAGCTTCGGGAGATAACGTGAAAGTGCCTTTCACGTTATGCCTCCGGCGGATTTGATTGCCCGTGCGAAATTTTCCGAGGCAAAGCCTCGGAAACGCACATGGGCGTAATAATCTCTTATCATTCCTTGCCCTGCGGATAAGAGAAATTTAATTACTGCTTGTGCCGATGCAGGGCGACGGAATGGAGATTATCATTATGACAGAAAAAAGATACAAGGGAATAGTGCTCTTTGATGTGGATGGAACGTTGGTTGACGAGCGGGAGAAAATATTTAAGCCCACCGCCGCAACATATGCCGCAGTGGAGAAGCTTAAGGAAAACGGGTATCTGACAGGGCTTGCGACAGGCAGAGCGAAATGCTATGTCCCTGACCTCGGTATCGACTTTGACTGTTATGTCACGTCAAACGGTGCCGTTGCGGAGGCTTTCGGTGACGTAGTATTTGACGACTGCATAGATGAGGAACGTCTGCGCAAAGTTATCGATTACCTCGAAAAAAATAACATTGCCTACAATGCGGAAAATCACGACACCTGTTATTTCGGTGAAAAGAGGTATCCTCTGCTTGCGGAAATGCTGAAAAAGTTTTGCATAAGCTCCGAGGCATTTCGACCCTATGACAGGACGGAAAATATTCGTGCAAACAAGCTTATCGCAGTCTTTGACCGTGATGCTCAGTTCTCACAGATGCAGCGGGATTTGAGCGGTGATTTTACCGTCACTCGGCATCATAAAAACAACTCCGCCGATATAGACAAGCATGGCATGAATAAATCGGTGGGAATGTCGGCACTGGCAGATCGGCTCGGCATTGACATTTCTGATGTCTATGCCTTCGGCGATGATGTAAACGATTTGGATATGCTGAAGGCTGCCGGCTGCGGCATTGCAATGACGCCCCACGCAAAGGAGCTGGAGGCGGTTGCGGATATGTTTACATCGGGCGTTGCCGAGGACGGAGTGGCAAAGGCTCTGACAAAGCTCGGACTGATATGATATTAAAGCCCTCTGCTTAATCCGCAGCTTGGATTAAGCAGAGGGCTTTAGAAATTCATAAGCATACAGATAAGCTCTATCTGCATTTATCTGTGATAAATTCTATCAGGTCGGCGGTGGAATTCGGCTTTCCGATTGTCTTTATCGTCTCTCTTATAAGCTGCATACGCAGCTCGTCAAACATCTGCAAAAGTGCGTCGCATATGGGGTAGGTCGGACTGACCTTTATTGCCGCACCGGCGTTAAGAAGAAATTCCACGTTTCTGTCCTCCTGTCCGGGGATGGGGTTGCTTATTATCATGGGAATTCCCTTCGCCAGAGCCTCACTGGAGGTAAGGCCGCCGGGCTTGGTTACAATACAGTCGGCGCAGTCCATAAAGACATCCACATTATCTACAAAGCCATAGTTGAATATCTTCTTTTCGGTTTCAAGCTTGTCGATACACTTTTTAAGCTTCTTGTTGTTTCCGCAGATGGTCACAATCTGAAAATCCAAATCGGTTTTTGCAAGTGCACGTATATCCGAGGCAACGTCGCCGAAGCCCATGCTTCCGCTCATAACCAGAACCGTTCTCTTGTTCGGAAGTCCGAGAGCGGCGCATGCCTCCTCTCTCGGCAATTTTTTTGCAAACTTCGGGTCTATGGGAATCCCCACAGGGACAAGCTTTGCTTCGTCAATGCCCTTGCGCTTTGCCTGACCGCTCAAAAGCCGGTCGGGCGTCACATAATAGTCAAGCCTTGTGTCCTCCCAGTATGGGTGTATGGTAAAATCCGTAACTATCCCGATTGTCTTAATCCTCTCGTCCATGACCCCGTCAAGGCAGGTAACCAAAAGAGCCGCAAAAACATGAGTGCAGATGATAAAATCAGGCTTTTCATCTTCAATCTTCGTCAGAAGCTTTTTGGCGAGAATTTGATTGGTGACCTTGGGCAGACCGTGAAGCTCGTCGCCGGGGCGGTTTTCACACATCCTGTATATCTTTCCGTAAATCTTCGGCAGATTCTTCGTGGACATAAGGTATATGTGTGAAACCGAATCGGACAGCAGGGGGTTTATATAATCAAACACGTCCATGTACGGACATTCTATACCTTTTTCGACAAAGCACTCGCTCAGTACCTTTGCGGTCTGATTGTGCCCCTGTCCCGCAGTAATCGATAAAATCAAGCCTTTCATAAACTGCCTCCGTTCTATTGTGTAATATATTTAAATAAAAATGTATTTCAAAATGTTTCAGCAGGGAATAACCGTGCTGCAATTTAAAAAGTAGATATATCTTTCCTTGACCCGTTTGCCGAGCACATCCGAAAGCCCCTTGGAATAATAGTTCATCTGCACCCGATACATCTCGGCACGGGCGGCACATTTTTCGCTGCTTACCCTGTCCGTTTTGTAGTCGATAAGGACAAGCTCGCCGTCCTCCTCGAAAAAGCAGTCTGCAATCCCCTGAACCAGAACCTTGCCATCGGCACGGCTTCCGATTTCTTCAGCCGAAACCTGCATATAAAAGTCAAATTCACGTTCAAACTGCCGGGCGGTCTTCAGCCGTTTTCCCAAATCGGAGTCAAAGAAGCCGAATATCGCACTGTCGTTTACGGCGAGTCTTTGCGCCTCGGTTATCATTCCGCCGGCAGCCATTGCGTCTATCTGCTCCGTAACGGCTTCGGCACTGTCGGTGCGTGAAATGTCAATGTGCTGCATAACGTAGTGGGTGACGGTTCCGCGCTCTGCGGCACTGATTTCGTCGGTACTGTAAATCAGACCTCGCTCCGCCTTTATCAGACCGGCGGAAAAGTCCTCCTCGGGCATCTGCCGCCGCTTGAGCTCGCTGACTGAAATCTTCACCGGCAGCCGTCCCTCCTCGCTGAAGGGGTAGACATAATCAAGCATTTCGCAAAGCGCATTGGTATTTTCCGCCGCCTCCGCAGTATTTGCGGTATATACTGTATTTGCTGAAGCCTCCGCCTCGGCATCGGCATCGGCAAGATACACCGTGTAAGACGCATCGGTCTTGCAGGAGGGGACGAGGTCGAGCCGCTCTCCAAATTCGCGGAGGGGCTTGCCGTCGGGATGATTCATAACCGAACCCCAAATCCAGTCGCGCATACTTGACATCTTTTCGACCATGGCAGGGTGCATCGTTCCATCGGGGTTAAATACAGCCTTTTTCCATTCGGAATATCTTGCCCCTTGGCTTGCGGAGATGATAAGCTTCTCTTTCGCACGGGTCATTGCAACGTAAAGAAGCCTCATCCTCTCGGCGTATAGACCTCGGCGTATTTCCGCAGAAATCAATTCCTTTTCCGGCATACGGTAGAGGATTCGCTGTCTTGTATCGACAAAGTCCATGCCAAGCCCCAGCTCCGCATCCCATATAATACGGTTTGAGGCGTCTTGTGTATTTATGCGCCTGTCCAGCCCGAAAAGCAGAACAACGGGAAACTCCAGACCCTTAGACTTGTGTATGGTCATAACGGTGACAGTGTCCGCACTGTCCGCCGCAGCTGCTGCCGGGCTTAAATCCTTTTCGCCTTCCCGAAGCTTTTCGATGTACTTGATGAAGTTGAACAGCCCGGTCAGAACTCCCTGCTCAAAGTCGGAGCACCGCTTCAGAAGAAGCTTTAGATTAGCCTTGCGGATTCCGCCGTCCTCCATGCTCCCGACAATGGAGATATAGTCAAGCTCATAGCATATTTTCCAAACCAGCTCGTCCACGCCCATATATTTTGAGCAGTTGCGCAGGTTGTTTAGAACCTCAAGGAATTCCGCAGCCTTGGGGGTATTTTCAGCCGCTGCGGTGAGTGCAAAGTAATATCTGCCCTCGGCGGCGGTTCGTATCTCGGCAAGCTCGTTGGCGGAGAAGCCGAACAGGGGTGAGCGAAGCACCGCAAGCAGAGGTATGTCCTGTATCGGATTATCTATGATTTGCAGAAAGGCGAGTACCGTTGCAACCTCTATCGAGTCCAAGTAGTGACTGCTCTTTTCGCAGAAGGCTGAAATACCCTCGTTTGAGAGTGCCTCCTCCATGCAAAGGCAATCGTCCCAGCCTGCCGAAAGCACGGCGATATCTCCGTATCTGACCGGGCGAAGCCGACCGCTGTCCTTATCGGTCACACAAAGCTCTCCGCCTGTCACAAGCCGCTTTATACGTGCCGCAGCATAGGCGGACTCAAGGTCGTGAGGCTCGATTTTCACATGGGTGATGGGATTTTCGGAAATGTCGGAGGCATCGTTTATGATAATCTCCGTGCGGTAGTCGCCGCCGTCCTCGTAGGAGGCGCCGGGAATCAGATACTCGTCCTCGGTATAGTCAATGCCGCCGACTCTCTCGCTCATAACCGCCGAAAAAATGTGGTTGACCGAGTCAATGACCTCTCGGCGGCTGCGGAAGTTTTTGAACAGTCGGATGAGCCGCCCTCCGCGACCGCTGCCGTAGTCCTTGTAAAGGCGCAGGAATATGGAGGGATCGGCGTTTCGGAATTTATAAATGCTCTGCTTCACATCTCCAACCATAAAGAGGTTTCCGTCAGCCTTTGACAGGTGCGAAAAAATCTCGAACTGCAGAGCGTTTGTATCCTGAAATTCGTCTACGAGAATTTCGCAGTAATTTTCCCGCAGGCGCACACAGAGGGGTGTTTCGTTTCCGTGGGTTCCGCAAAGAAGCTTCAGCATCTCGTGTTCAAGATCGGAAAAGTCAATGGCGGAGCGTTCACGCTTAAGACGGCGATGAACCCTCTCGGTCATACGCACAATATTGCACAGTGTGCGGACGGTCGGTGCAGACTTCGTAAGGCGATGCAGGCTGTCATCGTCGAAGGCGGTCAGCAGCGACTTTGCCGAGGCGAGAGATGCCTCCGCTATTTCCTTGCGGTAGAAGTCAAGCTCTGATTTTATATCGGCAACCGCCTTTGAGGCGCGCGGTGCCTTCGGCAATGAAAATTCGTTCAGCAGGCGACAGAGGGCATCAAAGCCTTCGGCGGTATTTGTGTCGATGTTATCGTACACATCGCAGAAGGCGTATTTCAAGTCATGATAGTATATATAGTGCGGGTTGTCGCGGGGCAGCTCTGCACGGTCGACAAGCTCGGCAAGATGCTGAATCGCATCGGAAATATTCCGTGCAAGACCGAGAATTTCATTTTTAAAAGGCTCAAACCACGCAGAGCGCACCAAATCCTCTCTCGTTTCGATTCCGCAGTACATATCAGAGCAAACCCTGCGGAACCACCGCTTCGGATAGGCAAGGCTTTGCGAGAAATTGTAAATCTTGATTATCATCTCACGGAGATTGCGGTCGCTTTGAACACCGCTGCCGAGGACAAGCTCACGGAAGCCGTGCTTCTTGTCGATTCGCTTGTAATACGCCTCCAATACCTCGTCCAAGGCATTGCCGCAAAGTATTTCGTTCTCGGTTTCGTCTATCAGCGAGTAATCCGACGGCAGGTCGGTCAGGTGGGCGTTGTTTGCTATGATTCGGCTGCAAAAGGAGTGAATCGTAGATATACAGGCAGAGTTGACCTTTATGCTTTGCTCCCGAAGCCATTCGTCCTCGGGATTTTCGGCAAGCTTTAAGTCGATGGCGTCGGCGATTTTACGCTTCATTTCGCCTGCCGCCGCATCGGTAAAGGTCAGCACAAGAAGCTTATCCACGGGTACGGGATTTTTTGTATCGCAAATCATGCGGATCACACGCTCAACAAGCACGGCCGTCTTGCCGCTGCCTGCCGCCGCGGCAACGAGAATATTTCCGCCGCGGGTTTCTATTGCCTCTGTCTGCTCGGGTGTCCAATTTACCGCCATTTTTCAAAACCTCCACCTGTAATTTTGTGTATGTCAAACCATATATATAATTTTAACATATAAAATTCAAATTGTCCATAAAAATTATGAAAATTCGGCTGAATATATGTTGACAAACCGCGCTCATAAATTTATAATAAATAAAGAGAATGTTAAAACATAAACAAAGAAAATGTTGAATCAGAGAGGTTGTGCAAGGATGACTGATATGTGGGAAATATCATCAGTGGAGTTTAATAAAGATAATATACCGTGGTACGGTAATAAGTTCCTGATCGGAAACGGTTATTTCGGAATAAGAGGCACCATGGAGGAATACACAAAGGAGCAGATGTGCGCCGTAAATATGGCGGGCATATACGACCGAGTGGGCGATGCTTGGCGCGAATCGGTCAATGCCCCCAATGTTTTGTATACATACATTAAGGCGGACGGTGCAGTGTACGCTCTGCCCGATACGGAGCCGGCAGAGCATATACAGAGTCTTGACTTTCGTCACGGAATCCATTTGCGCCGCACCGTGTGGCAGACCCCCAAGGGGAAAATAACCCTCGAGTGTGAGCGCTTCGCAAGTATGGAGCGGCAGCATATCGTCGGCTTGCGCTGTACTGTCAGCGCAGACTATGACTGTGACTTTGAGATAGTAACGGGCATAGACGGCGATGTGTGGGATATAAACGGCCCTCACTTCGCAAAGCTTGACATATCCTGCGAGGACGGTGTTAAATCCGTTGTCGGCACCACCGGCGAAAAGGGCGTGACAGTGAGTGCTGCGGAATATATCCGCTTTGACTTTGACGCAGACAAGAGCTGCGACATAACCGATAAGGCGGCACTGTCGCATATTTGCTTCCGTGCCGGTGCCGGAAAAGCTTATACGGTTGAAAAAATTGCGGAAATCTATTCCTCCGCCGACACCCTTGAGCGCAGCGGCGATATAAAATCGCTCACCTATGACGAGGCAAAAGCGGAGAGCGTTGCCGCATGGGAGAAAATACAGGAAATATCAGAGGTTGTCATCGAGGGCGACGATGAGGCGGCAAAGGCACTTAACTACTCGCTCTATCACTTAAACTGCATTGCGCCGAGAAATATGAGAAGTATGTCCATACCGGCAAGAGGCTTGTCGGGACAGGTATACAAGGGAGCGGTGTTCTGGGATACGGAGATGTTTATGATAGATTACTTCATATACACCGATCCGGAGGTGGCAAAGACCCTTATCAGATACCGTATCGACACCCTTGGCGGCGCACGGAAGAAGGCGGCGGAGTACGGCTTAAACGGCGCATATTATGCGTGGGAAAGCCAAGAGGGCGGCATTGAGGGCTGTTCGGACTACAATGTAGTGGACGTGTTTACCAAGCGCCCCATGCGCACACATTTCCGTGATAAGCAGTACCATGTGTCGGCGGCGGTGGTCTATGCGATAATGAAATATATTGACGCCTCGGGGGATTACTCCATACTCGAGGAGGGTGCGGCGGAGGTCGCCGTGGAATGTGCCCGTATGTACCGTTCGCTTCTCATTAAAAAGGCGGACAGCGATAAGTATGAGATTCACGATGTGGTGGGTCCCGATGAATATCACGAGAGAGTGAACAACAACGCCTACACCAACAGAATGGCGAAGTTTGTATTCGAAAAAACGGTACAGCTTCTCGGGGTCTTAAAGGATAAATATCCCGACTGCTATGCCGAGCTTGACGAAAAGTACGAGTTGGACAGGCTCTATGCTGTCTTTGCCGATTCGGCAGAGCATATGTATGTGCCGGAGCCGAATCCCGAAACGGGACTTATCGAGCAGTTTGACGGCTATTTTAAGTTAGAGGACGCAAGTGTGGACGAGGTTCGCTCGCGCCTGCTGGACGAAAAGGAATATTGGGGCGGCGCATACGGCGTTGCAAGCGACACGCAGGTTTTGAAGCAGGCGGATGTTGTAGCCATGCTGAGTATGTTCAAGAACGATTACAGCACGGATATTATGCGCAAAAACTGGAATTATTATGAGCCGAGAACGGAGCATGGCTCCTCGCTGTCGGCGTGTATGTATTCGCTGTTGTCCTGCTATATCGGCGATCCCGATTCGGCATATCCTCTGTTCATGAAGTCGGCATCGGCAGATCTGCTCCCCGGAAGCAAGCAGTGGGCAGGGCTTATCTACATAGGCGGAACGCACCCGGCGTCAGAGGGCGGTGCGTGGATTGTTGCCACTTTGGGCTTTGCCGGAATTTCGGCGGAGAACGGACGGCTTGTGTCAAGGCCGGCACTTCCGTCAAAGTGGAAGGCGATGCGGTTTAAGCTTCGCTTCGGCGGAAAGCTGTACAGCGTAAATATAGAAGGAAATAATTCGGTTATAGAGGAGATAAAGTAATGATTAAAGCGGTAATATTTGATTTGGACGGTGTTCTGGTGTCCACCGATGTGCTGCACTACAAGGCGTGGAAGCAGCTGGCGGAGGAAATCGGAATTCACAGCTATTGTGAGGCGGATAATGTAAGACAGCGCGGTGTCAGTCGTATGGCATCACTGGAGGTAGTGCTTGAGAAGGGCGATAAGACCTACACGGAGGATGAGAAGCTTGCCATGGCGGAGAGAAAGAATAATATATATGTGAAGTCTCTCGAAACCCTGTCGGCTGCGGATGTCCTGCCCGGTGTCGAGGAATTTATTAAGTATATTAAGGACAGGGGAATCTTGACAGCGGTGGGCTCGGCAAGCAAGAATGCGCCGCTCATACTGGAAAAGACAGAGCTTTTGTCGTCCATGGACGCAGTGAGCTGCGGCTTGGACACCACAAAGTCAAAGCCCGACCCGGAGGTCTTTCTCGTTGCGGCGAAGAAGCTCGGCGTCGACCCGGAGCTGTGCATGGTGGTTGAGGATTCGGACGCCGGGATCAAGGCGGCGAAAAGCGGAGGCATGACCGCCCTTGCGGTGGGAGCGGCAAAGGATAATTCCGAGGCGGACTATTCGGCAGAATCCCTCGCCGAGGTTGACTGCGAAAAAATCTTTGCATAATAATTTTAAGGAGTGAAATACAGAAATGGAAATTACAAAGGACATTAAGTACGTAGGTGTAAACGATTATGACATTGACCTGTTTGAGGGTCAGTACATGGTTGAAAAGGGAATGGCGTATAATTCATATGCGATCATAGACGAGAAAATCGCCGTTATGGACACAGTGGATATACACTTTACTCATGAGTGGCTTGACAATATCCAGAACGCACTGGCCGGCAGAAAGCCCGACTATTTGGTGGTTCATCATATGGAACCCGACCATTCGGCAAATATTGCGAATTTTGCGAAGGTGTATCCCGAGGCGAAAATCGTTGCCTCCGCAAAGGCGTTTGCCATGATGAAAAACTTCTTCGGCACGGACTTTGAGGACAAGCAGATAGTAGTCGGCGAGGGTGACACTCTGAGCCTCGGCAAGCATACGCTGACCTTTGTTACCGCACCGATGGTTCACTGGCCGGAGGTTGTCGTTTCCTATGACAGCTGTGATAAGGTTCTGTTCTCTGCGGACGGCTTCGGAAAATTCGGCACCACCGATGCCGATGAGGATTGGGCGTGCGAGGCAAGACGCTACTACTTCGGAATAGTGGGCAAGTACGGCACTCAGGTTCAGGCTCTGCTGAAGAAGGCGGCGGGGCTGGATATCGAGATTATCTGCCCTCTGCACGGCCCGGTTTTAAAAGAAAACCTCGGCTACTATATCGGCCTTTACAACACCTGGTCAGCCTATGAGCCGGAGAGTGACGGCGTTGTTATCGCCTACACCTCGGTTTACGGAAATACCAAGCGTGCGGTAGAGATGCTTGCGGATAAGCTCCGCTCAAAGGGCTGCCCCAAGGTGACGGTGTATGATTTGGCGCGCTGTGACATAGCCGAGGCGGTAGAGGATGCGTTCCGCTATGAAGCCTTAGTTCTCGCTACTACTACCTACAATGCGGATATATTCCCGTTTATGCGTGATTTCATCTGCCATCTGACCGAGAGAGGCTATAAGAACCGCACTATCGGTCTTATCGAGAACGGAAGCTGGGCACCTCTTGCGGCAAAGACAATGCGCAATATGCTTGACGGCTGCAGTAATATAAAGTACACTGACAGCACGGTTCATATTAAGTCCGCCTTATCCGAGGAGAGCATCGGTCAGCTTGACGCCATGGCTGACGAGCTTTGCAAAAGCTATATTGCACAGGACAGCAACGCCGCAGATAAGAATGACCTGACCGCACTCTTTAACATCGGCTACGGTCTGTATGTGGTGACCTCCAACGACGGTACCAAGGATAACGGCCTTATTGTGAACACGGTTACGCAGGTTACGAACACCCCCAACCGCATTGCCGTTGTTATAAATAAAGAAAACTATTCTCATCATGTTATCCGTCAGACGGGTATCATGAATATCAACTGCCTGTCCCAGGATGCGCCGTTCAGCGTGTTTGAGAACTTTGGCTTCCAAAGCGGAAGAAATACGGATAAGTTCAAGGATTTTGCTCCGCTCCGCTCCGATAACGGACTGGCGTTCCTGCCCAGATATATAAACTCCTTCCTGTCGCTTAAGGTGGAGGATTATGTGGATCTCGGCACTCACGGGATGTTTATATGCAGCATCACCGAGGCGCGCGTAATCTCCGATGCGGAGACCATGACCTATACCTATTATCAGAACGAGGTTAAGCCTAAGCCGCAGACGGAGGGCAAGAAGGGCTTTGTCTGCAAGATATGCGGATATGTCTACGAGGGCGACGAGCTTCCCGAGGACTTTATCTGTCCCCTTTGCAAGCACGGTGCGGCAGATTTTGAACCGATAGGATAATAAAGACAAAATGATACGGTGCGGCGGCTTCGAGAAATTCTCGGAGTCCCGCACTTTTTTGTTATGTGCGGAGGTTCAGCCTTCACCAACGGGGATATGGGGATGAGTCTGCGGTGGTTTTTCCGCCTATTTTCAATTTTGTATTTCATAAACATTACAAAGTTTTCAGAATATTTACACTCAAATTACAATTTGCGATTTCGGACAATTTGGCATTGAAATTAAAATTTTTATTGATATAATAAATGTATCGCAGTATAAGCGGCTCTGCGAATAGAATAACGGACAGCATTTACACATATGATTTAAGTGTAAGACCGACCGAATCGGCAATATAAATTTCAATGGGGGATCGGTATGAGAGTCGAAAAAATAAGCGAAAATAAAATAAAGGTTTTGATAGACAGTACGGAGGCGAAGGAGCTGAATATAGACAGCTCTATGCTGGCTCGCAATACCCCGGAGGTTCAGCGTATGTTCAGAATGGCAATACGCATCGCCGAGGAGAGTGCGGATTTTTACATAGACGGGGCAAAGCTGTTTGTCGAAACAATTCCGTCCTACACCGACGGAATAGGTATGTTGATTACCAAGGTCTGCTCCGAGGGTGAACTGGAGGAGGCGGTGAACAACTGCTCGTACAGAGGTGTTATCCGCAGAAACGAAATCCCGTCGGCTGTGACGGTGCGGAAAAAGCAGCTTAAGCTGATTTACCGTTTTTCGGATTTTGATGCCGTTTGTGCCGCAGCACGGGAGCTTTGCGCCGTTTATGTCGGAGACAGCAGCCTGTATAAGCTGGAGGATATGTTTTATCTCTATCTGGCTCCGTCCGATGCCGTATCACTTATGGAAGCGGATATGATTCTGCCGGAGTTTGCGCATAAGATGGAGCATGGGCAGTTCGTGCACGGCAGGCTAAACGAATACGGCGAGCTTATGATAAAGCATGATGCGATACTTGTCTTGACCGAATACTTCTGCCCGGCGGGCTGATATCCGTTTTAAAATTAAATATGGAATATACGGCGTACCCTTATCGGTATGCCGTTTTTTCGGCTGTGAATTGCACGTTAATTTTCTTTAAATTAAAATATTATCCGTCATTTTAGCCAAAAATACAAAAAAGGCTTGCAGAAAAGAGAAAAATGCTGTAAAATTAAAAGGTACGGTTATAGGGCAGGTGCCTTTTTCCGTATACATTTTTCAGAAAGGTATGATTTCTATGAAAAAGGGTTCACTCAGTGCCGCCGAATATAATGCGCGTAAGGAATTTATCAAAAACGAAGTTTCCGGAAAAGTGCGCAGGTATTTCGGCAAGACGGTAGAAAATGCGACAAAACGTGAAATATATACAGCGGTTTCCTTTACCATCAGAGATGAGATAATGGAAAAGTGGGTTAGCTATCGACAGACCGCCGACAAAACACCCGGTAAGGAGCTTTACTACCTGTCCTTTGAGTTTTTGATGGGCAGGGCAATGGGTAATAACCTTATGAATATGACCGAGACGGATTTGTACCGCGACGCTCTCGCTGATATGAATATCGACCTCGGAGATATAGAAGAGCAGGAGAATGACGCAGGATTGGGAAACGGCGGCCTTGGCAGACTTGCCGCGTGCTTCCTTGATTCTCTGACAAATTTAGAGCTGCCGGCATTCGGCTGCGGAATCCGCTATGAATACGGACTTTTCCGTCAGAAGATTGTTGACGGCTATCAGATTGAGATGCCCGACCCGTGGCTTCAGAGCGGAAACGTATGGGAGATTGCGCGCCCCGAGGATATGAAGGAGGTTCACTTCGGCGGCAGGGTCGAGGAATATATGGAGGACGGACGACTCAAGTTCCGTCATGTGGATTATAACACCGTTATCGCAGAGCCGTATGATATGCCGATCACCGGCTTTAACACCGAGACGGTCAATACGCTCAGACTTTGGAAGGCACTCTCGCCCGAGGTTATCGATATGAACGAGTTCAACCGCGGCGACTATGCCAAGGCAATTGAAAACAAAGAGCTTGCGGAGGTTATCTCCAAGATTCTCTATCCCGAGGATAATCACTATGAGGGAAAGCTTTTGAGATTAAAGCAACAATATTTCTTTGTTTCCGCTACAATACAGTGGATAATTTCAAAGCATAAGCAGAAGCATCTGTCGGTGTTTGATCTGCCTGACTATGTTCAGATTCATATAAACGACACTCATCCGACCATAGCCATTCCCGAGCTCATGCGTATACTCATGGACGAGGAGGGTCTCGGCTGGGACGATGCGTGGAAGATTGTAGGCAGAACCTTTGCTTATACGAATCACACGATACTCTGCGAGGCACTCGAAAAGTGGCCTATGGCAATGGTTGATACGCTGCTCCCGAGAGTTGCACAGATTATACATGAGATTGACCGCCGTCAGAGGGAATACCTCTGCGAGAGATTCCCCGGGGATCACGGCAAGGTTGAATATATGGCACCGATTGCGAACGGTCAGGTCAGCATGGCAAACCTCTGCCTTACCGCATGTCACAGCGTAAACGGTGTGGCGGCACTGCACACCGAGATTCTGAAGAAGGAGACCTTTAAGGACTACTACAGCGTATATCCGTATAAGTTCAAGAATGTGACAAACGGCGTTACCTTCCGCAGATGGTTATATAAGGCGAACCGCAGCCTGTCAGACCTCATCTGCGGCGCAATAGGCGACGGCTGGGTGAAGGATTACCGTGAGCTTGACAAGCTGACCCCGTATGCGGATGATGCGGCGTTCCGTGATAAGTTCGGAAAGATAAAGAGGGATAACAAGGCAAGGCTTGCCGATTATATTTTAAATAATACCGGAGTCGAGGTAGATCCCGATTCGATGTTCGATGTTCAGATTAAGCGTCTGCACGAGTACAAGCGTCAGCTTCTTAAAGCTATGCATATTATCTACCGCTATCAGAAGATAATCGACGGACATCCGGACGCAAACCTCAGTCCGACAACCTTTATCTTTGCCGCAAAGGCTGCACCCGGCTATCATATGGCGAAGCTTATAATCAAGTTCATAAACGACGTGGCGAGGAAGATAAACAACGACCCGAGGGTCAAGGATATAATGAAGGTTGTGTTCATAGAGAATTACAGCGTGTCCTCGGCGGAGAAAATCGTTGCCGCTGCGGACCTGAGCGAGCAGATTTCAACCGCCTCCAAGGAGGCGTCCGGTACGGGCAACATGAAGCTTATGCTAAACGGTGCTTTGACCATCGGAACCATGGACGGCGCAAATGTCGAGATACGCGAGCAGGTCGGCGATGACAATATATTCATATTCGGAATGTCGTCACAGGAGGTTCTGAATATATATGCAAGCGGAAAGTCGCCCAGCTCTGAGCTGTATGCCACAAACCAAGTTATCAAGAGGGTTGTGGATACACTTATAGACGGCACGTTTAACTCCGAGAACCTGTTTTATGATATATACAGGTCGCTGGTAATAGGCGATCACGGCTTTGCGGATAACTATTTGCTGCTGCCCGACTTTGAGTCGTATCTCAAGGCGAACGGCGAGGTGAAAATGAAGTACCGTGACAGAGATGCATGGCTGCGTTCGGCGGTTATCAATACCGCAAAGGCGGGATTTTTCTCCAGTGACCGGTCGATAGAGGATTACAATCGTGAGATCTGGCACTTAAGATAAGAAAAAAATTAATTTTATTATACATCTGCGCTCTCCGGTTCGCAGGGGAGCGCAGAAATAATTTTATGCGAACAGAAAGAGGAGAATTTAAAATGAAAAACCTGAAAAAGCTTTTAGCACTCGTGCTTGCCGGAGCAATGGCACTTACATTTGCGGCGTGCGGTGCGAAAACCGAAACCGAGACGGCGAAAACCGAAACCGAGACAAAGACCGAGCAGAGCGACCTTGAATATATTAAGGAAAAGGGCAAGCTTGTTATAGGCATTACGGATTTCGAGCCGATGGATTACAAGGATGCGGACGGAAACTGGATAGGCTTTGATGCGGACATGGCGAAAGCATTTGCGAAGAGCCTTGGCGTTGAGGCGGAGTTTGTCGAAATAGAATGGTCGAACAAGGTTCTTGAGCTTAACGGAAAGTCCATCGACTGCGTATGGAACGGTATGACCCTCACCCCCGAGGTTACCTCGGCAATGGACTGCACAAAGGCGTACTGCAATAACCAGCAGGTAGTTGTTGTTCCCGTGGATAAGGCTGATTCCTATAAGACAGCAGAGAGCTGTAAGGAATTGAGCTTTGCCGTTGAGGAAGGCTCTGCCGGCGAGGATATGGCGAAGGAAAACAGCTTTAATTACACCGCAGTCAAGGATCAGGCAACGGCTGTTATGGAGGTTGCCTCGGGTACGAGTGATGCGGCAATCATCGATTCGCTTATGGCTGCGGCTATGGTAGGCGAAGGTACCGGCTATGAGAGCCTGACCTACACCGTAGGTCTGAACAGCGAGGAATACGGCGTAGGCTTCAGAAAGGGTTCGGACCTCACAGAGAAGCTTAACGAATTTTTTGAAGCTGCAAAGGCAAACGGCGAGCTTGAAAAGACGGCGGAGAAGTACGGCGTTCAGGCGGCATTGGTTAAATAATCAGTTAAATAATCAGTTAAATTAACGGATTTTAAATTAGAAATCTACTGAAGGGTGAAGTTTTGCTATGCAGTTTATTGAATCAATCAGACACTTGGTCGGAACAATTATCGAGCAGTTTCCGATTGTATTTCCGGCACTGAATGAGGGCTTTCTGCAAACACTGAAGCTGTTTGTGATTACCCTCGTCGGCGCACTGCCGCTGGGGCTGATAATTTCCTTCGGCTCCATGGCGAAGTTTAAGCCTATCAGCCTTATCACGAGGGTCTTGGTATGGATAGTGAGAGGTTCGCCGCTCATGCTTCAGCTTATGATTATATACTACCTTCCGGGGCTTGTCGGACGGAATATCTGGGGCGGCGGCGAGCAGGGCAGATTTATCGCTGCCTGCATCGCATTTATCCTTAACTATGCCTGTTATTTTTCCGAGATATACCGCGGCGGCATACAGGGCGTCCCGGTAGGTCAGCAGGAGGCGGGACAGGTTCTCGGCATGACGAAGAAACAGGTTTTCTTTAAGGTCACCCTTCTACAGATGGTAAAGCGCATTGTGCCGCCCATGTCAAACGAGATTATTACCCTGGTAAAGGATACCTCTCTTGCGCGTATTATCGCCCTTCAGGAGGTAATATGGGCAGGCAGTGCGTTTATGAAAAGCTCCCACGGGATTCAGGGCCAGATTTGGCCGCTGTTCTTTACCGGGGTTTACTATCTGGCGTTCTGCGGAATTTTGACGCTTTTGTTCGGATACATAGAGAGAAAGCTGAGCTACTTTGAGTAGTAAAGAGCAGTAAGTATAATTAAGCGGCAAATATATGCCGTAGACGGACAATGCATAATTTACGGCTGAAATGCCTAATGACGGGGCGATGTCCCTTGGCTGAGGAATGATATTATGAGTATACTTGAGGTTCGGGGCTTGAAAAAAAGCTTCGGAAAGACCAATGTATTAAAGGGCGTGGATTTTTCAATGGAGGAGGGAGAGGTTCTCTCGGTGATAGGCTCCTCCGGAAGCGGAAAAACAACCATGCTCCGCTGTATTAATTTTTTGGAAACCGCCGACAGCGGAAAAATTTTCCTGGACGGAGAGCTTTTGCTTGATGCGGCGGATCAAAAGAAAATATCCGCAGCGGAAATGCGTAAAAAGCAGTTGAATTTCGGCTTGGTCTTTCAGGATTTTAACCTGTTTCCGCAGTACAGCGTTTTGGAGAACGTTACGCTTGCGCCGAGGCTTTTGGCGCGGGAGAAACCGGATTTTAAGACGCACAGGCACGAGCTGTACGAGGAAATCGACAAAAATGCAAAGGCGATAATAGACAGTGTAGGACTGACGGACAAGCTTAACTGCTACCCCTGTATGCTGTCGGGCGGACAGAAGCAGAGGGTGTCTATCGCCAGGGCGCTTGCCTTGAAGCCGAGAGTGCTGTTCTTTGACGAGCCCACATCGGCACTGGACCCGGAGCTGACAGGAGAAATACTTAAGGTCATACGCTCTTTGGCGGCAGAGAAGATAACAATGATTATCGTGACCCACGAGATTGACTTTGCCGAAAGCGTAAGCGACAAGATTCTGTTTATGGCGGACGGAGTGGCGATTGAGCAGGGTACACCGGAGGAGGTTATCCGCAATCCGAAAAATGATAGGGTTCGGGCATTTTTGCAGAAGCTTCAGGATAATTAGGTGAAGCTTAGCCATAATTATTTAATATGTTACATAAAACTTAAAAATAAAAGTTAAACTTTTAACAATTTTTTTAAAAAAAGACTTGTATATTTTTGCATTATGAGTTAAAATATATATTGGTGGGGTTTGATGAGGTTACTCACAGACTGTGCCGATTATACAAAAAATAATTAATAAATAATACATTTATTTCAGGAGGTTTTTACTATGTCAGTAAAAGTTGCTATTAATGGATTTGGTCGTATCGGCCGTCTGGCTTTCCGTCAGATGTTCGGTGCAGAAGGTTATGAGGTTGTTGCTATCAACGATTTAACAAAGCCCTCGATGCTCGCAGACCTGTTAAAGTATGATACCGCACAGGGCGGCTACTGCGGCAAGATCGGCGAAAATCTTCACACTGTTGAAGCTGATGATGAGGCAGGAACAATCACTGTTGACGGCAAGACCTTAAAGATTTATGCAATGGCTAACGCAGCAGAGCTCCCCTGGGGCGAGATCGGCGTTGACGTTGTTCTGGAGTGCACGGGCTTCTACTGCTCAAAGGAGAAGTCACAGGCTCACATCGATGCAGGAGCAAAGAAGGTTGTTATCTCCGCTCCCGCAGGTAAGGATTTAAAGACTATCGTATACAGCGTAAACGAGGATACCCTCACTGCTGATGATACTATCATCTCCGCTGCATCCTGTACCACAAACTGCTTGGCTCCCATGGCTAAGGCTCTGAACGATTACGCTCCCATCCAGAGCGGTATCATGTCGACCATTCACGCTTACACAGGCGACCAGATGATTCTGGACGGTCCTCACAGAAAGGGCGACCTCAGACGTGCAAGAGCAGGTGCAGCAAACATCGTTCCTAACTCAACGGGTGCTGCTAAGGCTATCGGCCTTGTTATCCCCGAGCTCAACGGTAAGCTCATCGGTTCCGCTCAGCGTGTTCCTGTTCCCACAGGCTCAACCACAATCCTGACCGCTGTTGTTAAGGGCACAGACGTTACGGTTGACGGCATCAACGCTGCAATGAAGGCTGCTGCTTCCGAGTCCTTCGGTTACAACACCGATCCTATCGTATCCTCTGACGTTATCGGCATGAAGTACGGTTCACTGTTTGACGCAACTCAGACAATGGTATCTCAGATTTCCGATGACCTCTATGAGGTTCAGGTTGTTTCTTGGTACGACAACGAGAACAGCTACACCAGCCAGATGGTTAGAACAATCAAATACTTCGCAGAGATCTAAGCTTTGCGTATAAAATTATCGGGGCTGCGGTTCGAACCGCAGCCCCGATTTTGTATTTCCGGCTAATTCTGAAATCTTATCTGTTCTCCCTTAAGCATGGGATAGTTAATAAGGCTGTTACCGTCCAAATCTTCTTTATGCATATCCACTGCGGTAATCTGATGATTGTCGTAGGTCGTGTAGTAGTAAATCCCCTTGTCGGCATTGCAGCATGAGGTGTAGATGGTTATCTCATACTTTTCATCTCCCACATCGCAGCAGCCTCTCTGCTGGTCAACAGAGCCGAGAATGTGAAAGAACTGGCTTACGCTCTCGTTTTCGGAGCTGCCTGAGACGGAGTTAAGCTTTGTAAACGCAACACGGACAAAACGCGACTGGGATGACAGATCCCCGGGCAGACCGAGGGCACCCATTCCGCGGCTGTAAGTGTGAAGGTTAAGCTTGTCGGAAAAGCTGTTCATCGGTGATTTCGGCGACAGGTGCATATAGTTGTTAAGATTAAACATCTGCTCGTCAAAGGGTGGATTATTCGTCAGCACGCCTACGGGATTGTCGTAGATTTTGATTCCGTCCTTTACGGCTTCAACGGTAATTGCCTCGTTTTTGTCTGCAATTATCCAGTGCAGGGAGGCGAGCGGAAGATCATCGCTGAAGGGCGTGTTTGTGATATTTACATTTTCGAGAAGTGCCTTCGCCTCGCAAACCGTGGCACACTTTGCGAGAGTCCATGTGATAAATTCAAATTGTGCAACGTTATCTTTTCCCGGCTCTGCGTCTTTGTACACGGCGTTTCCGACAAAGTTCAAGCCTGCCATGCCGAGCCCCTTTTCGTTTACCGCATCATAGTATAAGGGATAGCCCTTTGCGACGTAGGCTGTGCCGATCATGGCATAATGGGACGAAACAGACTCCGTATGCCGAAAGCTGAACGGATAATTCCGAGGAGTGACGACCACATCGTCACCGTAGGAAAATTCGTAGTCGAGAGTTCTGCCGAAGTAAAAATTATTTGTTTTGTATGTTGCTGCAGTACACATTTTTATACCTCCGTATAGTTTATCTTACTCTATAGCCATTCCGAACAGTGCTTTGCCCGAACAGCAGCTTTGTGTAAATAATAGCTTTTATAAATATTAGTTTCTCCGAATATATTTTCATAATTCCGAATCTTCAAAATTTAATCGCCGGTATGACCCTTCGGAGCTTTATCGAGCTTACTGTAATTATATATCTTTTCGGTAAAAATGTAAAGTGTTTTGCCTTTGGTTAAAAAATATTTTAAAAAAATAAAATTTTTTAAATTTTCTCTTGAAAACCTACTAAACATATGTTATTATAGTAGTATGGAAAGAGGTGTTGAGAATGAGAGTTTCAACAAAGGGCAGATATGCCTTGAGGATGCTGCTGGATCTTGCGGAGCATAAAGAGGATGGATTTACCGCACTTAAGGATATAGCACAGCGTCAGGAGATCTCAAAGAAATATCTGGAGCAGATTGTTCCTATATTAAATAAAGGTGATATGTTGAAAACAAACAGAGGTTTTCAGGGTGGTTATATGCTTGCCAAATCTCCGGATAAGTATACGGTCGGCGAGATTCTGCGCCTGACAGAGGGGAGCCTTTCGCCGATTCCGTGCCTTGATCAGGTGCCGAATCAGTGCGAGAGGAGTGCCGAATGTCCTACTCTCCCTGTGTGGGAAGGGCTGAACAAGGCGATAAACGAATACCTCGACAGTATCACCCTGCAGGATATTCTTGATAAGCAGATCGAGCGGTATTCAAATAACTATATGATTTAATGTAACGAAGCGGAACGGCGTAATAAATGCCTGTTCCGCTGTTTTTGTCTTCAGGAGGGGAGCCATTTCCGAAGAATAAAAGAGTGCCGTATGCCGACGGCATACGGTACAAAAAAGGGAGTTAATAAATAGAAGTAACCAAATGTTATTATTCCGAGAACATTGGTGTGGATAAGTATCTGTCACCGGTATCGGGAAGCAGGGCAACTATTACCTTGCCCTTGTTTTCGGGCCTCTTGGCAAGCTCTGTTGCGGCAAATACTGCGGCACCCGAGGATATTCCCACAAGCAGACCTTCATTCTTGGCAAGGGTTCTGCCTGTTTCAAAGGCATCTTCGTTTTCTACCGTAATAATCTCATCATAGATGTCGGTGTTCAGCGTATCGGGCACAAAGCCTGCGCCGATACCCTGTATCTTATGGGGGCCGGGTGTACCCTTGGAAAGTACGGGAGATCCGGCAGGCTCAACCGCAACAACCTTAACATTCGGGTTTTGAGACTTTAAGTACTCGCCCACGCCGGATACTGTTCCGCCTGTTCCCACGCCGGCAACAAAGATGTCTACCTTTCCGTCTGTGTCGTTCCAAATCTCGGGACCGGTGGTCGCCTTGTGTGCGGCAGGGTTAGCCGAATTTGTAAACTGACTGGGGATAAAGCTGTTCGGCGTTTCTGCGGCAAGCTCATCAGCCTTGGCAATGGCACCCTTCATGCCCTTTGCGCCCTCGGTCAGAACAAGCTCCGCACCGTATGCCTTCAAGAGATTTCTGCGTTCAACACTCATCGTCTCGGGCATGGTTAGAATGATTTTATAGCCCCTCGACGCTGCAACTGCGGCAAGGCCTATACCGGTGTTTCCGCTTGTAGGCTCAATAATAACCGAGTCGGGCTTCAAAATGCCCTTTTCCTCCGCCTCGTCAAGCATTGCTTTTGCGATTCTGTCTTTTACACTTCCGGCAGGGTTGAAATATTCAAGCTTTCCGTAGATATCCGCCTCAAGGCTGTTCAATGCGATGTAGTTAGTGAGCTTCAGAAGCGGTGTACCGCCGATCAAATCAGTAATTTTTTCATATGCTTTCATAATATGTTATCTCCTTTTAAAATTAAATTTTTATAATTTACTGCATTAAAGGCAACATCGTCTTTTGCCGTTTGATTCGTCATTTGTAAGTACGTACATGAAACACGCCTCCTCAATATAACCTATAATACCTACCTGTTTTATAGGTTATATTATAGCACATTATTTTATATATGTCAAGAGTTTTTTTGAAAATTTTTAAAAATTTTTTTGAAATATTGACAAGCACTGCGAAAAGATATATAATCTAAGCGTAGATATCCCCCGCCTCTACGGAGGGGGTACACTTCTGAAAGCAAAGCGGGGTACTGCTTTAATTTAAATACTTATTATACAGATAGATTTTATATATGTTTGGTGCATACTGCTTGGTGCTGTGCCAAACGAAAGAGGAGAGATTGACCATGAACGGTGAGAATAATGAAATAAAATCGGGAAGAGAGATAACACGCAGCGAGGCATGGGAGCTGCTTTGCGAGTTTAATACGGATCATTTTCATTTAAAGCACGCAGTGACGGTGGAGGGGGTTATGAAGTACTTCGCCAAGGACCTCGGATACGGTGACGAGGAGGAGTTCTGGGGCAATGTGGGGCTTTTGCATGACTTGGACTTTGAAATGTTTCCGGAGGAGCATTGCATAAAGGAGCAGGAAATTATGCGGGAACGCAGAATTGACGAGCGCATGATTCGTGCCGCAGCAAGTCATGGCTACGGCATAACGGTGGATATTGCACCCGAGCATGAAATGGAAAAGGTTCTGTATGCCACGGATGAGCTTACGGGGTTGATTGGGGCGGCGGCACTGATGCGGCCGTCAAAGAGTGTTTCGGATATCGAGCTTAAATCCGTTAAGAAGAAGTACAAGAATGCGAAATTTGCCGCAGGTTGTTCCCGTGAGGTGATTGAGCGCGGGGCGGAAATGCTGGGGTGGTCCCTGGATGATTTGATATCCAAAACAATTTTGGCAATGAGGAGCTGCGAGAGTATATATGAAAGTATCTGAAACGACAGTTAAATTACTTGCGGACAGTGGAAACCTTCCCGATGAGGTATTGTGCGCACTGCTTGGGACAAATGAATATGATGCGGAGTTGTTTTCTGCCGCAGATAGGGTCAGACGTGAAGTGTACGGCGACGAGGTGTATATACGAGGTCTTATTGAATTTACGAATTATTGTAAGAATAACTGCTATTACTGCGGAATACGCCGAGATAACAAAAGTGCTGTGCGCTATCGACTGGATAAGGAGGAGATTTTAGATTGCTGCCGCGAGGGCTATCGGCTCGGCTTCAGAACCTTTGTTTTGCAGGGCGGCGAAGATCCTTTTTTCAGTGATATGCGGATATGCGAAATTGTTTCGGCAATACGTGAGGAGTTTCCCGACTGTGCGATTACGCTTTCAATCGGAGAAAAAACAAAAGAGAGCTACCTCGCCTTTTTCAATGCCGGTGCGAATCGTTATTTGTTAAGGCACGAAACGGCGGAGGCAGGGCATTACTCAAGGCTGCATCCGAAGGATATGAGCCTCGAGAAAAGAAAGCGGTGCCTGTTTGACCTGAAGGAAATCGGCTATCAAGTGGGGTCGGGATTTATGGTCGGATCACCGGGGCAGACAATCGAAAATTTGCTTGCCGACCTGCGGTTCTTGCAGGAATTGCAGCCGGATATGATCGGTATAGGCCCGTATATCACCCATGCACAGACACCGTTTGCCAAGTGCGAGAGCGGCAGTCTTGAGCTGACATTGCGGATGGTGTCGGTGCTGCGACTTATGTTTCCCTATGCCCTGATACCGTCAACGACTGCGTTGGGTACGATTCACCCCAAGGGACGCGAGCTTGGACTTAAGGCAGGGGCGAACGTTGTAATGCCGAATCTGTCACCGGTTAGGGTCAGAAAGCTGTACGAGCTGTATGAAAACAAGATTTGCACCGGAGAAGAAGCGGCGCAGTGCCGCGGCTGTCTTGAGCGGCGTGTGGAATCGGCAGGGTATCATATTGTAACCGCTGTGGGTAATGTCAAGAAGCCGCATAGCGCAGATAAAATTTAACATAGAAAAAGCGACGGATGCGATCTGTACTATAAAGGACAGTAAATGGTCGTAGCAAAAAAACGCTACGACCATTCGTCGTTGTAAAAACAATCTTTTTCCCATCGTATTACATTTGTATCTATGTATTCCCATATTTTTTGATAATCTTTTTCACCACGGATAATGTGGTCATGAAATGATGATTGAAATAAATGTTTTTCATTTAGCCCTTCTTTTTTGCAAAATCTTGTTGTTATGGATTTAAATGTACATATTATATCTGATATTGTAGGGCAGGGGCTTGCTCCTGCCGGCATCTCATAGGAAATTAAAATGTGTATATGGTTAGGCATTATCACATATTTATCAATTTTAATTCCGTTATATCGGTTTTCCAATAATTCTAGTTGTTCTTTTGCAATATTACCATATATAGTTAATTGATTTTCGGCAGGAGCAAGCCCCTGCCCTACGATTATTTTTGATAATAATTGTTTTCTGTCTTTTACGCAGATTGTGATAAAATATGCTCCCGGTGTGCTGTAATCATATCCCTTCAATCTTGTTGGTTTTCGTTTTGGCAGTTCCGTATTATTCATTCCTATCTCACTTCTTGCTCTAAATCATCAAATAATTTTGACGAAAAAAAATCTCTTATTGAAATATTTAATCCGTCACATAGCTTTTTTATTGTAGACACAGTTGTACTGTTATTCCTGCCCCCAACGATATTGCTTAAAGTTGATTGGGTTATACCACTTACGGTTGCAAGTCTATTAATTGTTATCTTGTTTTCACTGCAAAGTTCAAGTATTCTTAGCTTAGTCGCTTCTCCTACGTTCATTCTTACCACCTCGTAATCATTTTAACTTTTTTGAGTTAAAATGATTACCTCTTTTGAGTTGACTTTTCCTTTTGAGTATGTTATTATAAGAATGCAACTAAAAAATTTTTGGAGGTTAAAACAAAATGAAAAAAAGATTGCAAGGATTAATTGCAGGGGTGCTTATTGGAGCGACGATTACAGGTGGAGTAGTATTTGCAACAATAGGGACACAAACTATTGAGGTACTTTATAATAACATTAAAGTTTATAAAGATAATGTGTTGTGTGAGTTAAAAGATGCAAATGGTACAGTTGTTGAGCCATTTATCTACAATGGAACAACGTATATGCCTGTCAGAGGCACTGCAAATTTGGCTGGAATGGATGTTACTTGGGACGGAAGAACACAAAGCGTATATTTATGGGATGAGATATCAGCCGATGATACATACTTAATGGATGTTTGTCCACCGTATGCAGGAAATGTATATACAGATGATTTTAAATTGGCAGGAAAATTGTATTCTGTATTCTCATTGTATCGTGGTGATTATTCGTTATTCAATTTGAATGGTAAGTATACATCATTAAATATGATGGTTGGTCCTGTAGATGGATATTGTGATATAGATGATGAAGCAACAATAAAAATCATTTTAGATAACAAAACTGTAAAAATTTTTGATATGAAAGTAACTGATTATCCAACTCTAATAAGCGTTCCTCTTAATAATGCGTTACAAATGAGAATTGAATATCAGTCAGATTATAATACAACACGTATCGGCTTTGGAAACATAACTGTTCAATAAGCTGTCCACTACTGTAACAAGCAGGGAAGATGTATCGCATCTTCCAAAACCTTTAGGATATCCTAAGATCTTATAAGCGGGACGAGGTGGGCATCGTCCCCTACAATGCGGTTCGTCAGAAACCGCCGAACCATACGAAAAAAGGCAGAAACGAAATCAATCGATTCTGCCTTTTATATTTGTCCTTAACAGTACACGACATTTCCGCCGCTTTTTCTATGTTATTAAAGAGATTATGCTTCAAATGCCTGTTCAAGGTCGCCGATAATATCCTTTGCACTCTCTGTACCGATGGAGAGACGGATTGTGTTCGGCTTGATGCCCTGGTCAAGCAGCTCCTCCTCAGACAACTGTGAATGAGTTGTGCTTGCAGGATGGATGACAAGAGACTTAACATCCGCAACGTTTGCGAGAAGCGAGAATATCTGAAGCCTGTCAATGAACGCCTGAGCCTCTTTTGCTCCGCCCTTGATTTCAAAGGTGAAGATAGAGCCGCCGCCGTTGGGATAGTACTTTTCATACAGCGCATGGTCGGGATGCTCCGGGAGTGCGGGATGATTTACCTTTTCAACCTGCGGATGATTGCTCAAAAACTCCAGAACCTTCTTTGTGTTTTCAGCGTGACGCTCAACACGCAGAGACAATGTCTCCAGACCCTGCAGAAGCAGGAAGGCGTTAAACGGTGAAATTGTTGCACCCGTATCACGGAGCAGAATTGCACGTATCTTCGTAACAAATGCAGCTGCGCCGACCGCCTTTGTGAAGGAAATACCGTGGTAGCTGGGGTTCGGGTCAACAAGCGATGCAAACCTGCCGCTGCCCTCCCAGTCGAACTTTCCGCTGTCAACGATAACGCCGCCTAAGGTTGTGCCGTGACCGCCGATAAATTTTGTGGCGGAGTGAACCACGATGTCTGCGCCGTGCTCGATCGGACGGAACAGGTACGGCGTCGCAAAGGTGGAATCGATTACCAGCGGAAGCTTAGCTTCGTGTGCGATTTCGGAAACAGCCTCCACGTTGGGAATATCGCTGTTAGGGTTACCGAGTGCTTCAATGAAGATTGCCTTCGTGTCGGGACGGATTGCCGCCTTGACCTCATCGAGGTCATGAATATTTACAAAGGTAGTTTCTATTCCGTACTTGGGAAGCGTATGCGCCAGCAGGTTGTAAGAGCCGCCGTAGATGGTTTTCTGTGCAACTATATGACCGCCGCCCTCGGCGAGGGTTTCAATCGCATAGGTTATTGCCGCCGCGCCGGAAGCTGTTGCGAGTGCTGCCACGCCGCCTTCCAATGCCGCAATTCTTTTTTCAAACACATCCTGAGTTGAGTTTGTAAGTCTGCCGTAGATGTTGCCGGCATCCGCAAGGCCGAAGCGCGCCGCAGCGTGCTCGGAGTTCTTAAATACATACGATGTGGTCTGATAAATCGGAACGGCTCTGGCGTCGCTTGCCGGATCTGCGCTTTCCTGTCCTATATGTAACTGCTTGGTTTCAAAGCCCCATTTTGAAGTATCTTTTATTTCTGCCATTTTAAATTCCTCATTTCTATAAATTTTTAATAAATTTGTACATCAAGACTGTACAGTGTCATTTAATTTAAGTAATCCGTAGATATTCAAATGAAAACTCCGTCACATTCGTCCGAATCTCCAGTTATGACGCAGGAGATAAAACCATTTGTCTTTGTGATAAATGTTCATGGCACATCCTCCGTTCGGTGTTTAGTAGCTTTTTTGGTTGCCGCATTGCGGTAGTTATTTTCGATAAACTATAATACCTATCTGTTTAGTATGCTATTATATTATCACACTATTTATCTTTTGTCAATACCTTTTTGAAAAATTTTTTAAAAAAAGAGAAAATATTTTAAAATCACAGCGAAACAGAGTGAAAAGAGGTGAAAAATGCAAGGACGGACAAAAAGCAACGGGTGCGGACATAAGGTATGACAGCACCCGTTTATAAGTCTGTTTAGTTAAGCTTCGATACCGATGAGCTTTAAATAGTCTATTGTAAAATGTGAAAACGAAAAATTGTGGATAACCTTCCAAAAAATCCGAAATAATTTTTTCGTTGCAGTTGGGCTTGGCAACTGTATGGGCGCAGGGCAATTATTTAATAAAATTATTTCGGATTTATAATTTGTACGATGCTGTTGTGCGAAGTAAGCGGAGAAAATAAGCCATATAATACATTAAAATGTCCCTATTTTACACACCTTTTCACGTTTTACAAACGGCTAGATGAGCTTTAAAGCAAAGGAGCTTATTTCAAAAAGCCGAGGCTTCTGACAATGGGAAGCTCCTTGGCGTTGCCGCTGCACACCGAGAAGAAGCCGATAATCCGTATTACTTCAATAATAATAACGCAGACAGCACCGGCGATCGGAACAATGAATGTCCAGCACAGAACCAAAGAGATCAATACGAGCAGTGTGTTGGTTATGCTGAGCTTTAATGCCTGACGGATATGAAAGCCCACATATTTTGACTCGTGTGAAGCGAGCAGAGCAACAATTACGCCAATCCATCCCGTAAGATACGGAAGCATGGCGAATACCTTATTGTTGGAGATATCGCGCGGATCATATTCCGAGGTGTGGTCGTAAATATCCTTGTAATAAGGCATCTGCTGTCCGCCGTACTGCTGACCTCCGTAGCGGGGGTCGCCGTATTGCGGATTTGCATATTGCTGCTGTTCGCCATATTGACTGTTGGGCGACTGCTGCTGATATGTAAGGCTTTCGCCGCAGTTGGCGCAAACCGATGCATTGTCATCGTTTTGGGTATTGCATTTTCTGCAAATCATATAACATTCCTCCTATTTTGGATTTCCTTAACATATATTATATTTTATAAAATGTCAAATTTCAACTGTTTTTATGTTACGAATAAATTACATATATATTAAATATATTTATGCCGTGCGATAGAAAAGTTAAAAAATTTAATTAATATATTGATTATTTTGCAATGTGTGGTATAATTGTAGAGAATGTACCGACAGCGGGCGGTGTTATTGTTTTAAAGTGCGTATATCGCATGGATAGGAGAGATATTTATGAAAACAGTGCTTTTTCAAGGCGATTCAATAACGGATGCAGGCAGATCCCGAGAGGAATTGACCTCGCTGGGCGGCGGATATCCGTCCTTTGCCTCGGGACTGGCGGAAAAGAGTTATCCCGGAGAATACAGGTATATTAACCGCGGTATCAGCGGAAACAGAAGCATTGACCTTCTGGCGCGGGTTAAGGCGGATATAATCAATTTAAAGCCGGACTTTATGAGCATTTTGATCGGCGTAAACGATGTGTGGCATGAGCTTGAACGTAACAACGGCGTGGATAACGACAGATACAAGCTGTACTACCGTTTGCTTCTCGAACAGGTAAGAGAGGCTTTGCCTGATACAAGGCTGCTCATTATGGAGCCGTTTGTTTTAAAGGGTGAGAGTACCCTGAAGTTTTACGATAAATTCAGAGCAGAGGTTGAGCTTCGTGCCGCATCTGCGAAGGAGCTTGCTGAGGAATTTGATATTCCGTTCCTGCCGCTTCAGAATAAGCTTGACGAGCTGTATACCCAAAAGCCTATGGGCTATTGGCTGGGGGACGGCGTTCATCCCACTGCGGAAGGACACGAGTTTATTGCGCATGAGTGGATGACGGAATTTAAAAAGTTCGCCGATAATGACCGTTAATGAAAAGGATTGTTGTAGGCATTCTTGCCCATGTGGATTCGGGAAAGACCACTCTGTCCGAGGGGATGTTGTTTGCCGCAGGAAAAATACGGCGACAGGGTAGGGTGGATCACGGTGATGCATACCTGGACACGGATTCAATAGAGAGGGAACGGGGAATAACCATATTTTCGAAGCAGGCGGTATTCGGCTTCGGAGACACAGAGTTTACGCTCCTCGACACTCCGGGACACGTGGACTTTGCCGCCGAGACGGAGCGCACTTTGCAGGTTTTGGACTATGCGGTGCTGGTGATTTCCGCATCTGACGGAGTTCAGCCGCATACGGAAACTCTGTGGCGGCTTTTGAAGCGTCACAGAGTTCCCACATTTATATTTGTAAACAAAATGGATCTGCCCGATACCTTTGCGGAAAAAATTCTGGAGGAGCTGAACAAAAGGCTTGATGAGGGCTGTGTGGATTTCGGTGCGAATAAGACCTCGGATGAATTTGCTGACGCCGCCGCAATGTGCAGCGAGGAGCTGATGGAGGAATACCTTGAAACCGGAGCGGTATCAAGGCGATTGCTTGCGGAGGCGGTTATGCAGCGCAAAATGTTTCCGTGCCGCTTCGGCTGTGCGTTGTCCGGCGAGGGTGTTACGGAATTTTTGGAGGAGCTTGACAGGTATACGGTCGAGCCGCCGAGGGGAGAAAAATTCGGGGCAAAGGTGTTTAAAATTTCCGACGGCGGCCGCGGAGTGCGGCTGACATATATGAAGATTACCGGCGGTGTTCTGCGAGTTAAGGATATAGTTGATCCCGACCTGTCCGAAAAGGTAAACGAGATACGGATTTATTCCGGAGAGAAGTATGACAATGTCAGCGAGGCCTGCGCCGGTACGGTCTGTGCCGTAACAGGCTTGAGCCAAAGCCGCCCGGGACAGGGCTACGGTGCGGAACAGGATTCTGAGGGGCTGATGTCAGAGCCGATATTTTCGTACACGGTGAACATTTTGGACGGAACCGATCCTCACACCGCACTGCAGAAGCTGCGCCGCCTTGAACAGGAGGAAACCCAGCTTTTTGTCAGCTGGGATGAAAGAAGTCGGAAAATCGGGATTCGGCTTATGGGTGAGGTGCAGCTTGAGGTTTTGAGGCGTATTATCGCAGAGCGGTTTGATATGAAGGTAGATTTTGAAAAGGGCGGAATCGTGTACCGCGAAACAATTGCCGATAAGGTTGAGGGCGTGGGACATTATGAGCCGCTTCGGCATTACGCCGAGGTTCATCTGCTGCTTGAACCGCTGCCGAGGGGAAGTGGCTTGAAGTTTGCGACGAAATGCTCCGAGGACGAGCTGGATCGGAACTGGCAGAGACTGATACTGACGCATCTGGAAGAAAAGACGCACTTGGGAGTGCTTACCGGTTCACCCATATGCGACATGAAGATAACTCTGATTGCCGGAAGGGCGCATCTGAAGCATACCGAGGGCGGAGACTTTCGTCAGGCTACCTACCGTGCAGTGCGTCAGGGACTTATGCGTGCAAAATCCGTATTGCTGGAGCCTTGGTTTGAATTTCGCATGGAGCTGCCCTGCGGAGCGGTAGGCAGAGCCATGACGGATATAAATCAAATGGGCGGACGGATGTCGCCGCCGGAGACAAACGGCGAGACTTCGGTTATTTCGGGCTTTGCGCCTGCGGCAAAAATAGGCGGCTACCGTGCGGAGCTTACTGCGTATACGAGCGGCATGGGGCAGCTTTCCTGTACCTTCTGCGGCTATGAGCCGTGTGCGGATTCCGAAAATATAATAGAAGAAATAGGCTATAATGCCGAGGCGGATACCGATAATACGGCTGACTCGGTGTTCTGCGCCCATGGTGCCGGATTTAATGTAAAGTGGAATGAGGTTTTTGACCATATGCACCTGCCGGCGGCACAGCTTGAGGTGCCCGTTGTCAAGCAGACGGTTCAAGCAGTGCCGAGGCGAAGCGTAGCCTTTGCCGATGACAAGGAGCTTATGCGGATTTTTGAGCAGACCTACGGCAAGATTGAACGCAGAGCTCACCATGCCATGCACACGCCGAAGAATGATTCGCCGCCGGTACGCCGTACAGGAACGGCACCAAAGCCGAAAAACGGGAATTATCTGCTGGTGGACGGCTATAACGTTATATTCGCATGGAAGGAGCTTAAGGAGGCTGCGGCAGAGGAGCTTGATATGGCGCGGACAATGCTGATAAATAGGCTCTGCGCATACCGTGCCATGCGTGACGTTGAGGTGATTGCGGTGTTTGACGCATACAGGGTCAAGGGAAACCCCGGCAGTGTCGAAAAGGTTAATAATATCAGTGTTGTATACACAAAAGAGGCGGAAACCGCAGATTCGTATATAGAAAAGGCAACGAAACGACTGGAGAAAAACCATAATGTTATGGTTGCGACCTCGGATTATATGGAGCAGTTGATTATTTTGGGCAACGGTGCGTATCGCATACCCACAAGCGAATTTATTGCCGAGGTGGAGGCTGCGGAGGCTGAGATTCGCGACCTTATCGCACATGAATTTTAGAATAAAGTAATACGGCGCAAATCGCATATGCGATTTGCGCCGCAGTTTTTATCCGACAACCGAAACCTGAAGGTCGCAGGTTTCCTCGATTGTGTCGAGGGACGGCTCGGCATCAAAGCCGACCGTCAGCTCATCACCCTTCGGGTGTAACTCAACTATGCGGATAATGTTATTTTCCTTGAGCAGCTCTCCGGGAACGTACAGCGTCCCCTGGGGGCCGATTGACCAGTATCTTCCGATATTAAAGCCGTTTATTTCCACAAAGCCCTTGACTCCGCTGCCCGGATTGAAAAATGTGTCAACGCCGGGCTTTGCCGAAAAGCTTCCTTGATATATTATCGGTCTGCCCGGCTTGGGGGGCTTCGAGAAGTCGGTTTTTTCAAGGCTGTCAAAGGGGAGGGAGATGTTTGTCCAAGAGGTTTTAATCGTGTAATTCCACGGATAAATACTGCCGTCCTCGTTTAAGACCTCGATTTTTACAAAACCGCAGATTCCCTTCTTTTCATTCAGCATTGCGTTGCCGTAGTTTATGCGGCCCATGTTCTCGACCAGAATATCCAGATGCATGCCGCTGCGTGGAATGGTGAAACGTATATCCTCGGGTTTGCGATCGCGCATCATACTGCCTAAGTATTTGCCGTTGCCGAAAATCATTGCACGGTCGTGCAGACCTTCTATTCTTATAGATCTCTCGGCGTCATCAGTGTATTCTATATCGGTGGAGTAAAGCATAAAGCCGTAGTCTTGATTCATGCTTTCGAAGGTAAGCGGTATTCCGGATTTGCGTATGCTCTTTGCCAAAGCCTCCGCATTGTCTAAAAGGTCAGCCGATTTGGTGAGCTTAACGCTGTCTATACTTTGAGTTTCGCAGCTCGGTGCGGCTTCGTCATCGCTCCCGGTGAAGGGAATGCCTTGGGCTTCAAGATATTCGCGGAGGACTCGCTTGCACGCAAAGTATTTCTCTGTGGGGTATCCGTACTCGGTCACAGGCGCATCCACGTCATAGCTTGTGGCAAAGGGGATGTATCGGTTAGGTGCGCCGGGTAAATCAGCACCGTATCTGCCCTCAAGAGCACCGTTGTGAAAGCCGAAGTTTGTGCCGCCGCAGAACATATAAAAGTTGACATATGCCCCTTGGTCGATTATGGATTTATAAAGCTTTGCCACGTCCTCGGCGGTTTGTCGCTTGAAATATCCGCCCCACTGCTGGCTTCTGCCTGCCCAAAATTCGCCTATCATAATAGGCTTGTCACCTTGGTATTCCAAAATACTCGACCTTGCCTCGTCGGTCAGCTCATGTACGTCTATTGATGTCCAGTATTCGGGTCGTGAACCGGGAAGAAGCTTAAACGATTCAAAGCCGTTGGCGGTATACAGAGGTACGTCAACACCAAGCTCCCTCAAAAGCCTGCCGACTTCGGCAATGTAGCGGCGGTCGTCGCCAAAGCTTCCGTATTCGTTCTCCACCGCAACGGCAATAATCGGGCCGCCGTTTGTGGAAAGATAAGGTACAAACTCCTTTGCCAGCCGCTCATAATAATTCTTAAGGCATTCCATGTATATCGGGTCATAGGTGCGTATGCCGATACCGTCCTTTTTCAAAAGCCAGTAAGGCAGACCGCCGAAATCCCATTCCGAGCATATGTACGGCGAGGGTCGGAACATAACCTTAAGCCCCACCTCGTCACAGGTGCGGAGAAATTCGCCGATGTCAAGGCTTCCGTCAAAGCAGAACTTGCCCTCCTCGGGTTCATGCATATTCCACGGCACATAGGTCTGTACCGCAGTCAGACCGAAGTCCTTCATAAGCTTAAGCCGTCTGCGCCAGCCGTCCTTAAAGAATCTGAAATAATGCATATCCCCGGAGGCAAGATAAAACGGTTCTCCGCCCAGGGTAAGGCTATCCTTGTGTATTTCAAGCAGTGCTTTTTTGCTCATATAAATCACTCCTGATTATTTATAGTCTGTTACTGCAAAGTATAAGACGTGAGCCGTGCGATGTCAATGTACAAAAGTGTTCTATTTATGAAAAAAATTGCTTTATGGTTATTGACATATTTGCGGATCGGGAATATAATAAAGCAAAAGGCGGTGAATACCTAATGAAAATAGTCCAGGCGCATAATTACTTTAAAAATGATACGCCCTATGCGGCACTGCACATAAACAGCTGCGGCTACTTCAGCGAAATAGACTGTGCGACCGGGGTTTGCCGCCGGAACGGCAGAGCGGATTACCAGATTATATGCATATTAAAAGGGAAGATGCACGCCGAAATAAACGGGAGCCGGTGCGAGCTGTCTGAGGGGCAGGCGATAATCTTCAAGCCGGGAGAGCCGCAGATATATGGCTGCTCTCCTCAAAGCGACAGTGCCTATTACTGGATTCACTTCGGAGGCGAGGCGACGGAGCAGCTTTTGAGAGAGTGCGGATTATATGAAAAAAATTGCTTTGATGTGGGAGAGGATTCAACGGATATCGAAATGATATTTAATATAATGGCGGAGATAAATCAAAAGTCCGTGTGCTATCAGCTTCGGCTTGCGGCACTGTTTACGGAGCTTTTGACCGGACTTGCACGGCGTGTTGTATCCGAAGTAGGTACGCAGCGTGCGGCGAGAAGGGTTTATCCGGCAATTGAGGCAATGGAGAGTGATACGAATATTCAGTATACCGTGTCGGATTATGCCGAAATGTGCTTGATGAGCAAATACTATTTTCTGCATGAATTTAAAAAAGTAACGGGAAGGACGCCGATGCAGTACAAATGTGCCGTATCTCTGGAAAAGGCGAGGTGCCTGCTGCGCGAAACGGAGCTTCCTATAAAGGAAATTGCGAACACGGTTGGGATTCCGAATCCGCTATACTTCGGGAAGAAGTTTAAGGCGAGGTTCGGCGTGCCTCCGGCAGCATATCGGCGACGGTTCGGAAATGCGTCTGAGTACGGCGGTGCTGTTGAGTTTGGCAAAAAATCGGAATAAATTTGCAATTTATTATATTGATTAAATAATTTTTTGCCTAAGTTTAAATAAACTCTTTACTAAATCGGAAAAATGAGTTATACTAATACTATATGACTTTAAAACCGCACGGCGGAATGGAGCTTAATATGAATTTTATCAAAATGATAAGAGATGAAGTGAATATCGTTTTTGAGCGTGACCCTGCCGCAAGATCAAAGGCACAGGTACTTTTGCTGTATCCCGGGGTTAAGGCAATTATCGCATACAGGATTGCACATTATCTCGACAGCCGCGGCCATCACTTTATTGCCGACTGGATATCAAAGCGGACGAGGAAAAAGACGGGGATTGAAATTCACCCGTCGGCTCAGATAGGAAAGGGCGTATTCATCGACCACGGCATGGGTGTTGTCATAGGCGAGACGGCTGTTGTCGGCGATTACTGTACAATCTATCAGGGGGTGACCCTCGGCGGTACCGGCAAGGACAAAGGGAAGCGCCATCCCACCATCGGGAAGAACGTGACTATCGGCTGCGGAGCAAAGGTTCTGGGTCCCTTTTCGGTGGGCGACAACAGTAAGATTGCCGCAAATGCCGTTGTGCTGAGCGAGATACCTCCCGACAGCACCTGCGTGGGTGTTCCAGCGCATATCGTAAGGCTCGGGGATAAGAGGGTTGCGCACGCCGCACCGCTTCTAAAGCCGGTTGCCGACCTTGATCAGATACATATTCCCGACCCGATTTCAATGGAGCTGTGCAGGCTGAGCGCGGATATAGACAGAATAAAGAAAAAATTGGAGGATATAGAAAATGATTGACACAAAATTATATCTTTACAACACTCTGACCAGACATAAGGACGAGTTTGTACCGATTACCCCCGGTGAGGTAAAGATGTACTCCTGCGGACCTACGGTTTATAACTATTTCCACATAGGAAACGCTCGTCCCTTCATTATCTTTGATACGCTGCGGCGCTATCTGGAGTACAAGGGCTATAAGGTGACCTTTGTGCAGAACTTTACCGATGTGGACGATAAGATGATAAATAAGGCGAACGAGCTTGGAATCACCGTGAAGGAGCTTGCGGATCAGTATATTAATGAATACTTTACCGATGCCAAGGGTCTCGGCATCAAGGAGGCATCTGTCCATCCCCGTGCAACCGAGAATATAGACGCAATTATCGATATTGTGTCGGAGCTTGAGAAAAACGGATATGCCTATAATGTGGACGGAAACGTCTACTACCGCACAAAGAAGTTCAAGGAATACGGAAAGCTGTCTCATCAGCCCCTTGAGGATTTGGAGAGCGGCGCAAGGATAGATATAAACGAGGATAAGGAGGATCCCATGGACTTCGCCCTTTGGAAGAAGCAGAAGGAGGGCGAGCCTGCGTGGGAGAGTCCCTGGGGTCTCGGCAGACCGGGCTGGCACATTGAGTGCAGCGCAATGGCAAACCGCTACCTCGGCAAGACAATAGACATACACAGCGGCGGTCAGGATTTGATTTTCCCTCATCACGAAAACGAGATTGCTCAGAGTGAGGCGGCAAACTGCTGCCAATTCGCAAATTACTGGCTGCACAACGGATATATAAACGTGGATAACAAAAAGATGTCGAAATCTCTCGGTAACTTCTTCACCGTCCGCGATGTTGCGGCGGAGTTTGACTATGAGGTTATACGCTTCTTTATGCTGTCGGCGCACTACCGCAGCCCGATCAACTTCAGCAAGGAGCTTATGGAGTCGGCAAAGTCCGCCCTGGGCAGAATCTATACCTGCTTGGAGAGCCTTGACTTCCTTGCGGAATCGGCGGAGGACAGAGAGCCGAACGAGGCGGAGACAGAGGTGCTGAGCCGGGCGGAGGAGCATAAAAACAGCTTTATCGCCGCAATGGACGACGATCTGAATACGGCGGATGCAATATCCTCGATATTCGAGCTTGTGTCGGATGTAAATAAGATAATCACGGCAAGTCCGGCAAAGAATGTGTGCGTAAGGTGTGCGGCGGCAATCCGAGAGCTTGGCGCAGTGCTTGGGCTTTTGGGTAAGACAGAGGCCTCGGCGGATGCGGAGATAGATGCACTTTTGTCGGAACGTGCAGCGGCGAGAGCGGCAAAGGATTGGGCAAAATCAGACGCAATCCGCGATGAGCTTAAAGCACTCGGCTATGCCGTTAAGGACACGCCTCAGGGGCAGCAGCTTACAAGAATATGATTAAGGATTTAATTTATGGATAAGAGAGAGAAGATTCTGTCCGAGGCAGGAGAGAGGTGTATGAATCCCGGTGCCTACTCGGCACGGACGCTTGCCTATCTCGGCGACTGTGTGTATGAGCTTTATGTCAGAAGTCATCTTACCTCGGACGGAAATCATAAGGTATGCGATTTGCATAGGGCGGCGACACAATTCGTTTGTGCGGCGGCTCAGGCTGAATTTTATCGTAAAGTACAGGACATACTAACCGAAGAGGAAAATGCGGCGTTTCACCGAGGCAGAAATACAAAATCCCATCCGCCGAAGAATGCGGAGGTAGCGGATTACCGTATTGCCACAGGCGTGGAGACGCTTCTCGGGCATCTGTATGTTACGGGAAGAACGGAACGCATTTCGGAGCTGATGGCGAAGCTGTTTCAATAGATTGGATTTGTAATAGAATAGATTGAATTTGTAATAGATTTTTTGGTACATATTATAAAATTTGGTGAGGTAATATGAAAATCAATAAATCTATTACAAAGGTAAAGGTGCTTGAGTATGTCAAGATTACGGCGGGCGCCGTGATGATGGGCATTGCTCTGTCGGTTTTTCTGGTGCCGTTTAAGATTGCACCCGGAGGTATAAGCGGCCTTGCCACGGTCATACACTACTTGAGCGGCATAAGGGTGTCGGTTTTGATACCGCTTATAAATATTCCGATTTTTATTCTCGGAATAATACGGCTGCACAGCGGTTTTCTTCTTCGCTCTGTGTACGGAACGGCGGTCTTGTCCGTTGCGGCGGAGGCCGCAGAGGGGCTTGCGGCGCCGACCTCCGACCCGTTGCTTGCCTGTGTTTTCGGCGGTGCGCTTATGGGGGTCGGAATTTCGGTTGTGCTTGCCGCAGGAGGGACTACCGGCGGCACGGATATACTTGTATTGGTTATCAGACGGAGCATACCGTCCGTATCGGTGGGAAGGCTGTATCTGCTGATCGATGGCATAATAATTTTGATTGCCGGCGTGGCTCTGTCGGGCGGCGATACTGTTTTTTATTCGGCCGCAGCACTGGTGGTCAGTACCTATGCCACGGATGCGGCACTTGATGGACTTAAGCTGGCGAGGCTGGTTTATATCATATCGGACGACGCCGACAGCATCTGCGGCAGGATTTACGGCGAGCTTCGCCGCGGTGTTACGGGGCTGAGGGCGGTTTCGATGTATTCCGGCAGGGAGCGAAAAATTCTGCTCTGCGCCGTCGGAAGGCGGCAGCTCACGGCATTGAAGAGGATAATTCGCGAGACGGATCCCGCAGCCTTCGTCATTATCTGTGACGCAAAGGAGATAATGGGATGCGGCTTTGAGGTTAGGGAGCTATGAGAGCCTTGCCGCGAATTTTATTGTTGCAAATAATTAACTTTAATATATAATCGGAGGTACTTTAAATGAATGCAGAAAAGATAAAGGAGCTCAGTCTGCACGCAGCCAATGTCAGGAAAATGGCTCTGACGGCGGTTTACAGTGCAGGTGCGGGGCATCCGGGCGGTTCGCTTTCGGCGGCGGACATCCTTACATATTTATATATGGAGGAAATGAATGTCGACCCCAAGAATCCCAAGCTGGCGGACAGAGACAGGTTTGTGCTGTCCAAGGGGCATTGCTCTCCGGCACTTTACGGGATACTTGCGGAGTGCGGCTTCTTCCCGAAGGAGGACGTCAAGACCTTCAGACAGATTGACAGCTATCTTCAGGGGCATCCCGATATGAAGGGCGTTCCCGGGGTGGATATGTCCACAGGCTCTCTCGGTCAGGGAATCAGTGCTGCGTGCGGAATGGCAAAGGCGGCAAAGCTTGACGGTAAGTCGTATCGGGTATGGACGATGCTCGGCGACGGTGAGTGCGAGGAAGGTCAGGTATGGGAGGCGGCGATGTTTGCCGCACACTATGGACTGGACAACCTTGCCGCTTTCTTGGATTTTAACGGACTGCAGATTGACGGAGATATAACAAAGGTTATGAATCCGACTCCGTTCGACAAGAAGTTTGAGGCCTTCGGTTGGCATGTTATTCGAATCAACGCTCACGACTTCAATCAGATCGAGGCGGCTGTAGCCGAGGCAAAGGCGACGGTCGGAAAGCCCACGCTTATCCTTGCGGACAGTGTAAAGGGCAAGGGTGTGTCGTTCATGGAAAATCAGGCGAAATGGCATGGTGCCGCACCCGATGAGGAACAGTACAAGCAGGCGATATCCGAGCTTGACGCTTATATCAAAGAGATTGGAGGGGAAGCGTAATGACTTATACGATAGGAGAGAAGATTGCAACCCGTGTAGCCTACGGCAACGCCTTGGCGGAGTTTGGCGAGGACGAGAGACTTGTGGTTTTGGACGCTGACCTTTCAAAGTCCACAAAAACAGAGAGCTTTCTGAAGAAATATCCCGAGAGGTTTATAAACTGCGGCATAGCAGAGGGTAATATGATGGCTGTTGCGGCAGGAATGTCCACCTGCGGTAAGATTGTGTTTGCAAGCTCCTTTGCGATGTTTGCGGCAGGCAGAGCCTTTGAACAGATAAGAAACTCCATCGGTTATCCCCATCTGAATGTTAAAATCGGTGCAACGCACGCCGGAATATCGGTGGGCGAGGACGGCGCAACTCATCAGTGTCTTGAGGATATAGGCATAATGCGCACTATCCCGGGCATGGTGATATTAAACCCTGCCGATGCGGCAGAGGCACGTCTTGCCGTAAAGGCGGCAATAGACTATGAAGGACCCGTTTACCTGAGGTTCGGCAGACTTGCGGTTCCGGTTATATTCGGTGATGACTATAAGTTTGAGATAGGAAAGGGCGTAGAGCTTATGCCCGGCACCGATGTGACGATTATTGCAACGGGACTTATGGTTCCGGATGCAATGGCGGCGGCTGCGGCACTCAAGGAGCAGGGTATATCTGCGAGGGTTGTAAATATGGCGACGATTAAGCCGATTGACGAGGAAATAATCATAAAGGCGGCTCGCGAGACGGGTGCCATTGTTACTGCGGAGGAGCATAACATAATCGGCGGCCTCGGCTCGGCAGTGGCAGAGGTTCTGGCGGAAAATTCGCCCGTACCCATGCAGAGAGTGGGAACAAAGGACGTTTTCGGCAAAAGCGGAAAGCCTGCACAGCTTATGGAGATGTACGGACTGGATGCGAAGTCCATTGCAGAGGCGGCAAAGGCGGCTATTGCAAAAAAGAACACATAAAACAGAATACAAAAGCGGAGTGTGCCGGGGTCGGTGCGCTCCGCTTTTCGGTAAGAAGTTAGCTTTGCGGCGGTACTCTTCCGCAAATTTCGGATTTTAAATTTTTCAATCGCCGAAAACAAAAGATAAAATAAAAATATTCTTTGACAAAGAGGCGGTTATTTAGTATAATAAAAATGCACAAAAGAGTCCGTGACGGCAGCACGTTCCGAGGTGTGTGCTTCTGAGCTGCGCCCGACATAAATCGGACAAGATGCAGGGCGGTGATGGGTTATGAATATTTTGCATATGAAGTATGCGGTTGAGGTGGCAAAGTGCGGCTCCATAAACAAGGCGGCAGAGCAGCTTTTGATGAATCAGCCGAATCTCAGCCGAGCAATTAAGGAGCTTGAGGCATCACTCGGGGTAACAATTTTTTCGCGCAGTGCGCGCGGAATGGTTCTGACCCCGGACGGAGAGGTTTTTCTTGGGTACGCAAATTCGATTTTGAAGCAAGTCGATGAGGTTGAAAATTTGTTTAAAAATTCCTCACCCAAAAAGAGGAGATTTTCGATCTCGGTGCCGAGGGCAAGCTATATATCCGAGGCTTTTGCTCGTTTCTCGGCGGCACTTGACAGCGAGTCGGACACAGAGATTTTTTACAAGGAGACCAATTCGCGGCGTGCCATAAACAATATCCTCGGTGACGACTATAAGCTTGGAATAATCAGATATGCGTCGAATTTCGACAGATTTTATAAGGCATTGTTTGACGATAAGGGGCTTTCGTACGAGCTGGTGACTGATTTCAGCTATCGCCTGGTGGTGAATAGGGACAGTCCTCTTGCCCGACTTGAAAATATTACATACAAGGATCTGGAGGGCTATCTTGAAATTGCGCACGCCGATCCCTTTGTGCCGTCGGTGCCTATGGATGAAGCGTTGAAGGACGAACTGACCGAGAATGTGCGGCGGAGAATCTTTGTCTTTGAACGGGCAAGTCAGTTCGACATCCTGTCCCACAACCGAGAGGCGTTCATGTGGGTATCGCCGATACCGAAGCAGCTGCTGGAGCGCTACGGCCTGACGGAGCGGAATTGCAGCGACAATACAAAAATGTGTAAGGATGTCATTATCCATCGGGATGACTACCGGCTGACGGAACTGGATAATATCTTTATATCCGAGCTTTGCGAGGTGAAAAGAGAGCTGTTTTAGTACGCACATTAAGCTTGGCGTGACGAGATATTCGGATTCGGCACAGGATATATCGATATATACATCACTGATATATAATATATACATTTCCCAATAAATTTAATGTATGTTAAAATAATAACAAAGTATTGGTAAAGAAGGCGAAAACGCCTATACCACAGGGTATATGAAGTATTGTTTTATGAAATATTGTTTTCCTGCAGGGACAGATGCTCGCATTTGCCCGTAAGGATTTGTGCAATGACCGCCATACGGAGTAAGCGGAGAAAATAAAATAAAATATAGATAAAATGGGAGAGATTCCCGAATCAGTTAGGCTTATGCATTTTGCCTGCCCGCGGCAGAATGTCAGCTTGAGCCAATCTGTGGGCAGAAAGGTTATGGACAAATATATGGATAAGAAGAGAAAAATTGTAGACAGCGTAGAAACGCTTGAGGCGGAGCTTGAGGTAGTAAGAGCGGCGCAGAGGGAGTATTCACACTACACCCAGG
>CACXES010000081.1 GCA_902766745.1 uncultured Ruminococcus sp. | reverse complement strand
TGCCACCGAGCTGCACAATGTGAAAAATCCGATGATTTACAACTACATCGACGATAATATGCCCAAGTGGGCGCATGAGGCGGTGCGGAAAGCGGTTGACAAAGGAATACTGAAAGGGGAAGATGAAGGTCTGAACCTCACATATTCCGACCTTCGCACCATCGTCAGAGAATACCGCGCCGGACTTTATAATTAAAAATCTGACAACATTTTGACAACGTTTTTGCTGTCGGATGAGATTAAATAACCTCACATGAGCTAACGTATAAACATAAAGAAAACCGCATAAACACGGGATTTTCCCAAGTTTATGCGGTTCTTTTGCGTGGTACACCTTCAGGGATTCGAACCCTGGACACCCTGATTAAGAGTCAGGTGCTCTAGCCAGCTGAGCTAAAGGTGCTAATCTCAAACGCAAGATATATTATACCACGGAATCGGGTGCTTGTCAACACTTTTTTTATATTTTTTCATATTTTTTCATATTTTTTATTTTTAGTCAATTCTCATAGCGAACTACACCATGGAAATCACTATGAAATTTAGTGTGATAGTTACGTTTTTGTTTTCTTATATTTCCGGTTCGGGCTTTGGCGGTGTTTCGGACACAAGAAAAAGGAGTTCTGAAAATTCAGAACTCCTGTGGTTGTTGTGCATAAGAATTAGTGAATAATAACGTTCTCCGTATCCTTATCAAAGAGATGGATCTTATTTGCATCTATAGCGATCTTAACCGTTTGACCGATAGCTGTTGTAGATCTCGGATTAACTCTTGCAGTGAAGTTAACATCCGAAACCTTAAAGTACAGGAATGTCTCGGCACCCATCATCTCGGTGAGATCGATATCAACGGTAGATACACAATCCGGAACGGTGGAGATAAATGCTTCATCATCATAGATGTCTTCGGGTCTGACACCCATAATAACCTGAGCACCGTTGTATGCCTTAAGCTCTTCTCTCTTGCCCTTGCCATCGGGGAGCTTAATGGAGAAATCGCCGTTGGTGAGATATGTACCCTCAGGCTTGCAGTTAACCGTAACCTCAAGGAAGTTCATCTGCGGACTTCCGATAAAGCCGGCAACAAACATATTGCACGGGTAGAGGTAGAGATTTGACGGCGAATCAACCTGCTGGATAATACCGTCCTTCATAACAACTATTCTGGTACCCATTGTCATGGCCTCTGTCTGGTCATGAGTAACATATATAAATGTAGTCTGAAGCTTTTTGTGAAGCTTACCTATCTCTGTTCTCATCTGAACTCTGAGCTTTGCATCCAGGTTCGAGAGAGGCTCATCCATAAGGAATACCTTAGGCTCACGCACGATAGCACGACCGAGGGCAACACGCTGTCTCTGACCGCCGGAGAGAGCCTTCGGCTTTCTGTCAAGCAGGTGCTCTATACCGAGAATCTGAGCAGCCTCGGCAACCTTCTGCTTGATAACGGGCTTCGGCACCTTTCTGAGCTTAAGACCGAATGCCATATTCTCAAAAACCGTCATGTGGGGATAGAGGGCGTAGTTCTGAAAAACCATCGCAATATCTCTGTCCTTGGGGACAACGTCGTTCATGAGCTGACCGTCGATGTAAAGCTCACCTTCGGTTATTTCCTCGAGACCTGCAATCATTCTGAGAGTTGTTGATTTTCCGCAGCCTGACGGACCTACAAAAATTATAAATTCTTTATCCTCGATATCCAAATTAAAATCTGTAACGGCCGTAAAGCCTCCGGAATAAGTCTTGGTAATGTTTTTAAGACTTAAACTTGCCATAGTAAAAACCTCCTAAAATACGTTTCATAAAATAGCTTTGTCAAGCTCTTTTGCTTATAAATATTGTAACATAAATCATTATAAATTGTTAGAGCCTAATTACACAAATTTAAAAATTTCTTTTTAGTGAAAATGTATAAAGAAAAAACGCCGTTTTGTCAGCCTTTTCAAAAATAAACAAAATTACAGTATTTTTTATGTAACACTTGAAAAATTGTTACAAATCGGTTATAATGCATAGGTGAAAGCGTCATTTGCTGCATAGAACATTCTGCTGTGGGCAGTCTGCGGAGTGGCGGCTTCAAGTTAATTTTAAAAAGTGAGATGATCGTAATGATAAAAGCAGGCGTTTTGGGTGCAACCGGATACGCCGGAATCGAAACGGTAAGGCTTCTGCTGGGGCACGGCGGAGCGGAGCTTGTGCGAGTGGTGTCGCATTCCAATGCGGGGACGCGTGTGTCACAGCTTTATCCTAATCTTCGCGGTATATGCGATATGGAATTTTCGGCTCTTGATGCAGACGATATAGCGGAGAGCTGCGACGTGGTGTTTACTGCATTGCCTCACGGGGCATCAAAGGAGGTTATTCCGAAGCTTTTCGAAAAGGGGCTGCGCGTAATCGACCTGTCCGGGGACTTCAGGTACGATGACCCTGTCGTATACGAAAAGTGGTACGGACAGCCTCATTCGGACCCGGAGCTTTTAAAGCAGGCGGTGTACGGCCTGTGCGAGTTGTATCGGGATAAAATTGCAGATGCACGGCTTGTAGGAAATCCGGGCTGTTATACGACCTGCTCCATAACGGGACTTTATCCTATCGTCAAGTCGGGGCTTGCGGATAACCACAGCATTATAATAGATGCGAAGTCGGGCGTGACGGGTGCCGGCAGAGGACTCAGCCTGCCGAATATGTTCTGTGAGTGTACCGAGACGATGAAGGCTTACAAGGTGGCAACGCATCGGCACACCTCGGAGATTGAGCAGGAGCTGTCCCATGCGGCAGGAGAGGATATAATGCTGTCCTTTACACCGCACCTTGCGCCGATGAAGCGTGGAATATTTGCAACCTGCTACATAAACCTGAGGGAGAAGCGGACAACGGAGGAGCTTGTTGAGCTGTACAAGGACTTTTACGGCGGTGAGAGATTTATCGATGTATACGAAGCCGGAAGCCTGCCGGAGCTGAAGCATATTGTGGGATCGAACCGTGTGGGGATCGGAATTGTTGTTGACGAAAGGCTCGGGCGTGCAGTAATAATTTCGTGCCTTGACAACCTGATAAAGGGTGCTGCCGGACAGGCTGTTCAGAATATGAACATTATGTTCGGGCTGCCTGAGGAGACGGGTCTTGAGAATATTGCGTCATATTTATAGGAGGGAGTACAATGAATCAGCCTGAAATCAAGCCGATTATCGACAAGGCAAAGATCTTGATTGAGGCCTTGCCTTACATTCAGAAGTTCAACGGGAAAACCGTTGTTATCAAGTACGGCGGAAACGCCATGATCAACGATGAACTTAAAAATAAGGTTATGGAGGACATAACTCTGCTTAAATACATAGGAATAAATCCGATTGTTGTTCACGGCGGCGGACCGGACATATCAAAGGCACTTAAAAAGTTTGACATTGAAAGCGAATTTATTAACGGTCTGCGTGTCACCGATGAGGAAACAATGAGAGTGGCACAGATGGTTCTTGTGGGCAAGACGAATAAGGAGATCGTGTCGCTGCTCGGAACAAAGGGCGGAAAGGGACTCGGTATATCCGGTATAGACGGCGGCCTTATCGAGTGCAGAAAGTGTTTTACCGAGGTGAACGGCGAGAAGGTGGATATAGGTTATGTGGGTGATATAGTCAATATCAACGAAAGAGTCCTTGATATTATGACCAAGGACGACTATATTCCCGTTGTGGCACCCATTGGCGCAGACAGCGAGGGCAACAGCTACAACATCAACGCTGACACCGTGGCAGGGGCGATTGCTGCGGCAATTCAGGCGGAAAAGCTTATATTGATTACCGATATAGAGGGGATAAAGGAAAGCCCCGAAAGCGAGGATATTATCTACAAAATCGGCAGGAAAGAAATTAATCGGATGATAGATGAAGGCGGAATTGTGGGCGGAATGATACCCAAGGTTAAGGGCGGACTTGAAGCCATAGATGCCGGGGTAAATACCGTGCATATTATAGACGGCCGTATTCCGCACTGTCTGCTGCTTGAGATATTTACCGACAGCGGTATCGGAACAATGATAACAAGATAAGTAAGAGCTTAAATATAAGTAAGGGTTAGATAATTCGGCGGCTGCTGTGTTTACGGTTCTCTATGTAAACGCAGCAGCCGCTTTGTATAGAATTTTTGCATCGGCTCGGCATTGTGATTCGGCGAGTCGATGCGGAGAGGTCTATTCCATTGTCTTTCCGAGAAAACCGGCTGCGGTCTCCGCCAGCTTTGTCTCCACCTCGCCGACTGAGGCAGAGGGCTCTGCGACAAAAATTACGGCACCTATGCTGTCGCCGTCAAATATGATGGGAGCAACCACTCCTGCCTCATACTTGTCGTTTTCGTCTGAAATCTGAACCGTCTTTGCTCCGGATTCCGCAGTGAACAAAGACTTACTGTTCATGATTCGTTCAAGCTCGCCCGATACCTTTTTCTCACGCAGCTCCTTTTTGGGAATTCCGGATACTGCAATAACGTTATCCTTGTCGGTTATGCAGGCGGGGATTCCTGCCGACTTGCACAGCGAATCGGCGTATTGAGCCGCAAATTCGCCAAGCTCACCGATAGGTGAGTATTTCTTGAAAATTACCGTCCCGCCGCTCTCTGTAAATATTTCGAGCGGGTCGCCTTCGTGGATACGCATTGTGCGGCGAATCTCTTTTGGTATTACAATCCGACCGAGGTCGTCAATTCTTCTGACTATTCCTGTTGCCTTCATATTTATTTTCCTTTCCGAAAAAAGTCCGCACAGTGACAAAATGTGTCATTGTACAAAGACCTTTCCTCAAAATTTGAATTTATTTTCACTTTATAGCAAACCACGCGAAAACAGTCGCCGCGGTGCCGACGGAGAGTTTTATCTATACAGCCGAGATGACACCGTATTCAGGATTGCGCTGCTTTTTACAAAAGTATTATTTGCAATCAGTAGAAATTTATCCAATAAATATTATGGTAAATAAAGTCAAAAAGCTTGCAATAAAATAATAGTATGTAAATCGGCAGACAGATTGCATTTACGAGAGATAAAACTTAAAAATATATGCAGTAAACGGTATTTACACAAAATCAAGCATAACAATTGCCTGATTTTTTATATTGCAATTTAAACGGGGAAACTCAAAAAATATACATTCTCAAAAAATATACATCGTTGACACGAAAACGTTATTGTGATACAATACGGCTGAGGATATTGAATATGCGGAGAGATTTGTATGAACAATAACGAAGCAGAAATGAATGAAGGTCTGTCAACTCAGTCCAAAATTAAAAGGCTGCCTATGAGCGTGCCGCTTCATATGATGACTTATAGGCATCATAACCTGACTCAGCCCGAACATTCGCACATATTTTTTGAGTTAGGGTATTTGCGAGAAGGAAGTATTATTCATTCATTTTCGGGTAAGAGTGCATATGCCGAAGAGGGCGATTATTTTATTATAGATATAGGTGATTTTCACAGCTATAAGTCATCAAAAACTGATGACTGTATTGTTATGCAGAATTGCTTGTTTTTTCCGACGGTTATAGACAACTCTCTGAGAAATTGCGGAAGCTTTAAAGAAATGATTTCGTCGTATCCCTTGAATATAGAATGGGACATGTTAAAGGAAAATCCGACATCTACTGTTTTTCACGACGAAACCGGGGAGATAGGGGTGCTGTTGAATATGCTTCAAGCGGAGTCGAACGCAAGAGATTGCCACTCTCAAATTTTAAAAGGACTGTTATCAACAATTCTGATTAAAACAATGAAAAAGATTGCAGCAACAGATTTAAACAGCTCAGATAGGATAACAAATGTAATTTTAAAATACGCAGCCGAGCACTATTCGGAGGATAATATCCTGACATTGCTGTCGCATGAAATTCATTATTCGCTGCCGTATTTAAGCAGTGTTTTTAAAAAGGAAACGGGAGTTTCGTTTAAAGAACACATCCAAAAGCTCCGTATTGATGCGGCTTGCAGACTTCTGATAAGCAGCAACTATAAAATATATTATATAAGCAGTCTTGTTGGATACAAAAGCGAAACGCAGTTTCATAAAACCTTTATGGAGTTAACAGGGACCACACCAAAAAAATATCGTGAAAAAATGAGGAATATGAATAATTTTTAATGCTGATAATCCGATTGCCCCGTACATGATACGGGGTTATGTCTTTTTTATCTTTGTGCAAGGGTGGGAATATTTTTCATTTGTGTTTAAATTATTGATAGTATTATTTTATAGAGATGCCTGCAAGAAAGCCGGCGTTTGATTTGATTTATTGATATAGCGCTTAAAAAGGCGGTTGGATAAGAAAGCCAAGCGTCGCTTAACGGTTAAAAAATTTTTTATTGATTAATTACAAAATTTTTTTCAATTCATTCTTTTACGGTTGATTATACCGGGATTTCAAAAAAGCTATTACAAAGTAACTGTAATAAACAAAATTATGGAAGTAAAATGTCAATTTTCTAACAAACATTAAGTAAGTGAGTATAAAATGATAAAATAAGTGCGTTGTTTTGAGACTTTTTTCATGTATAATCTATATTAGCAATCAACAGAATCTGTTGTGGCATTTTGAAAGATTATTCTGTGAGGAAAGAGTGTATGAACATAGTGGGCAAAAGTTTTATTCCGAAAAAAGGTGAAAAAAGTTATGATTATTTTTGTACTTGGCAGTCACAAGCGGATAGTGCAAAAAAGAAGTACGGTGATGTAAGGGATGTAAGAAACGCCTTAAACAGTGAGTTTTTATTTTCGGAGGAGGGTGTTCTTAAAAACTATTTTGAGACCGGCCGTGAAAATATCATGGTTGTTTTAGACGATGGTTGGGATGTCCCTTATGACGCTTCTAATTATGATTTTACTGATTTTTCCGAGTTTGGCTCATTTGAGCTTAACGAAGACAGGTTTCCGCAATTCAAAGGAGAACCCAAGGAACGTTTAAAACAATTGTGCGATTGTATCAAGAATATGGGTTACAAAGGTGTAGGCGTTTGGGTTTGCGCAAATGCATTGGGCGAGAAAGAGGGAAGTTATTTATCTGAAAAAGAGATGCGTGAATATTGGAAAACACGCGCGGAGTGGTGTGGTTATGCCGGGATTGATTACTGGAAGGTTGATTGGGGAATATACGAGCATGATGTAAAGTTTAGAAAAATGCTGACTGAAGTAGTACACGAATATGCCCCGAAGCTAAAGATTGAACATTCCGTTCCGCAAGATGCATGGCATTTTGGAACAGGAAACGAAACGATTATGGATGAATATGAGGGCGTTCTTCCGATTTCGGACTACTTTCGTACATATGATGTTTTGTCAAAGCTGGAAACGGCGGTGACACTGTATCGGATAACGGAATGTGTTCGGGCGTTTGAAAGCTCAAACGCAAGCGAGTGTATATTAAATGTGGAGGATGAGCTTGAAATTGCGGCTGCGTTAGGATGCAGTGCGGGAATTATGCGCCATCCCAAATGGATGCCGGAACGAGATAACAAGATACGGGCGGTTTTGAACTGGCACAAGATTGCGCCGCCGTTTCCGCTGGGGGCAACGCCGATTAAGCTGTCGAAACAAACGCTTACAGATACATATTCATATGAGGGTTTGCAGGAAGGGCATTGGCTTTATAACATTGCGAACGGAAAAATCGCAGAGGTTACTTGCCCGGCAATAATTGCAAGAAATACCGAGCTTCCGAATATTACCTCAAAGGGCGAAGCACCGTTTGTTGTATGCTCGGCTAATCCTTACAGCGAGGCGTATTCAATAGGCTTTTTAAGACGAACAATTAACGGTAAAAATAATCAGGAGATTTTATGTGATGCTGATATAAAAATCAGTGATCCAAAAGTTCCGATAGGTATATTTGGGGAATTTTCAAAGCTCAGTGTTCAAGTTGAAGAGAAAATACATAATGCAAGGCTTTATATGCAAAAGCTTGACACAGAGGAAACCTTTGATATTACACATTGCATTAATGACGACGGAAACGGGTTTACAATAGATATGGATAAACTGGTACACGATAAAATTCTAACAGAAACGAACGGAATTTTAGTTAAGTTATCTCAGGCGGAAGATTAATGCCGTTGCAAAATCGATTTATAAGATTGATCTTAGCTCTATTAAATTATGTGTTTTATAAGTGACTAAAATAAAAATATATAATAAAAAAAGGAGTAAAAAAATGAAGGGAAAAAAGTTGTTTAAAGTCAAAAACAGTGTTTCGATCAAAAGGTTATGGGCAATGCTTGTTGTCTTATGTATGCTGGCTGCAATGGTTCCGGTAAGCGCAGAAGATACAACCGCAACCGACATTGGCGGAGTAGAGCTTTTAGAAAACGCAGTAAGTTCAAGTATCAACTTGAAAACTTGTACCGTATCAGCAGATATGAAAAATGTATGGGTGGATGTTAATATATACAATGCTGATTCAGAGGAGAAGAATGGCATTTTGATTTTTAAAGCAGATAATTCAAATAATGAGTTTTATGTATCTACGAAACCCATCACAGTTTCTGCGAACGCAGAAACCCCTGCGCAAATTGCAATTAATGGACTTGAGAATAAAGCAAGCGCGTACAATATGAAATTGTATTTATGGGGTAAGGATAATCTTGAGCCGATTACAGAGGTTGGTGTTATTCCGACAATCGATGATGTAAATACAAATGTGAGCGTAGCCGTGAGAAGCGGCGCAGAGCTTGAAAATGTTCAATTACTTGATACGTTGGTTGCAAATGTCAGCGACAGCAGTGTTACTTCTCGTCAGTGGCAGGTAAGTACCGATGCGGGAACAACCTGGACGGATATCGCCGGTGAGACTTCTGCCGAATATATCGTCAGCGCAGCACAATCCGGTGCAAAGGTACGTTGCGTTGCAAAAATGGATAATAATACCAATATTGCAAGTGCGGCGGTAGATGTTCCGAATTATACGGTTAATGCGACAGGTGATGGCGCGGCTGCGCCCGACGGAACGGTAGATACAACGCCAGCTGCTGACAAGTTTACGGTTGACGGCAAGGGCTTTGTACTGCTTGATACCTTTGATAACAATGAATCGACCTACTATGTAACAACGACGGATGCTTACGGCGATATGCAGCTGCTTACGGCGGACCAATGGTGGGTGTTTACATCTAATAAGCAGATTAACCAAGATGCATATAATTCCAATGCGTTCTTAAACGGAGACTTTTTGACTAATGGAAACAATTTTAGTGCGCTCGGCAGTGATACAACTACATATTACAAGCTGCCGCAGGGAATTATAGATAACATAAATAAAAACCATGTGTGGTGGAGATTTGTAAATGACTACAGAAAGCAAAACGGAGTGCAAAGTACATATAAAGCAGGTGTGTCGTTGCTTTCTGTCACCGAT
>CACXES010000080.1 GCA_902766745.1 uncultured Ruminococcus sp. | reverse complement strand
GATTGGCTTATCCTTCCCCGGTGCAACAACAACCGTGCTGACCGTGACACTCATTTTATGCAGCTTCTGCGGTCTGCTCTCTATCTGGCGAATACGCTCGCTCATCCAGAGCGAAGCATAACCGAAAACAAGCATCATACCACCGCCCACCAATATCCGCAGAAACTCAGAAACGAGTGAAATCCTCTCCAGGTCTCCAAGCCCGACTGCCTGCATCGAAATAATAAACCCTGCCGCAGCTGCCGCTCTTGCAATATACAAGCACAGCCGCCGCCTGTTTCTTTTTTTCATATGTACCATCCTTTCTCAATCCAACGCTAATTTCTTTAACTTGTTACGGCGCTTTTCAAGGTCGTTTACATCAATCCCCCAAACGTCATAGGCGACCGCCGTATTTATGCAATATCTTGCATAAGGCTTTTGACCGCGCTTTGCCATTTCTTCAAGAACCTCATTCTTAACTCTGGCAACTGCCGAATTTGCCGTAATGCCGAACAGCTCGCGTATTTCCTTGCTGCCGATTTCAACATTCTCATAGTAAATTCTAAGTGCCGTATCAATATTTAATGGTCTACGTGCTAACATTTTCCTAACCTCCTGTTTGTTTCTTGTATTTTTCTGTTTAGTATGTTATAATCACCATAAGAGAGCGAGGTGATTATAACGAGCAATAGCGAAATAAATCTAAACTTTCAAAGCATAAAACTTTTATATTACATAAAACGCAATCCGGGTGTTTCGCTTTCTGAAATCTACAAGAAAACAAACACGCCTATTGATAGTTGTAAAGTATTATACTTTCAGCCTTTATGCGAGTACAATCTTGTTTCTGCAGTGCTTACCGATGATTTAGATGATTATGGTATATTTATTACTGACAAGGGTTTAGCCTTTTTAAGTTCAAAAATAATTCGAATCATCACCGCAGTAATATCCATAGCAGAAAGATTAATACATTTGTTGCCGTTAATGTAAAATGAATTACGGTTCCGGGATTCTCAAATATAGAAAGCACCTCGGCGATTTTTGTCCATCTTGATGATTTGCATTTTGCTTTCGCAACTTCTTCGCGGAATTTATAAAAATCCTCTATGCTCACTTCGTGTGCATATTCTCTCGGATCTGATTTAAAGTCTTTGCTTGTACATTCATATATAATCGGGTCTAAGTCTAATGCAATCATTTCGTTGTTGACAAGAACCTTCCCGGGATCAGCCTTTATTTTATATCTGCCGTCGCTTAATTTAGTAACTTTCACCTTTCCTCACCTCCTTAAAATAAATCCGAAACTTCGCATTTCAAAACTTTTGCAAGCTCGGGCAGTTTATCAGAACGAGGCATATTAATTCCGCGTTCCCACATAGCAACAGTGCTTTGTCCTACATTTAATTGTTCGGCTAATTGCTCTTGAGTAATTCCAATACTTTGTCGCAATTCTTTAATTTTTATCATTTTAAATTCATCACCTCACATCAAAATATCATTTAATATGATTAATATAGCACATTAAATCTATTTTGTCAACACTTAAAATGATTATTTTTAGTTTTTTTTATTAAACTCTTTACAAATATCATTTTTAGTGATATTGTTATTAGCAAGGAGGTGTAACGTGTGTCTTTCCAAATTAATCTAAAAAGATTCAGAGAGAATAAAGGATTATCGCAAGAAGAGCTTGCTAATATATTAGGGGTACGGCAAAGCACAGTCGGTATGTGGGAGAACGGGACTAACAAACCCAGAGTAAAAACTCTTGAAAAAATTGCAGATGTTTTAAGTATAACAATTAATGATTTAATGTGTGAGTCAAATACCGAGCCGGTATCATATGAAAGCTCCGGTGTACTGCGTATTCCGGTATACGGATATATTCCGGCAGGCGTACCGATGGAAGCGATAGAAGATATTCTCGATTATGAGGAAGCTCCGGAGGACTGGTCTCTCGGCGGCAAGGAGTTTTTCGGACTTAAAATTAAAGGTGACAGTATGGAGCCCGAATACAGAGACGGTGATGTAATTATATTTTTAAAGCAGCCCGATTGTGAAAACAACGAGGACTGCGCAGTAGCTATTAACGGTAACGACTGGACATTCAAAAGAGTTGAAAAGCTTGAAAACGGCTTACTAATAAAACCGCTTAACCCGAATTATGAAACTCTGTTTTTTACTCCGCAGCAGTGCGTAGATTTGCCGGTAGAGGTCAAGGGCGTATTTTGGGAGCTTCGCCGTTCAAAAATCAGAAAAAAATAATAATAAATAATCTATACAAAAGAAAAGGTGAACTTATATGAAAGCCTATAAAAATAACGCTCAGAATAATCTTGAAGAAATGTGGATTGTATGGCTGATATTCGGTATTGTTGGGTGCGTATTCGGAATATTAATGATATTTGTATTACCGCCTATAGGAATAGGGTTATTAATAGCCGGAGGAATTTTTCTGTATAAAGCCACATCTCATTTTCAAAGACAATCAAAAATAAAGAATATGCGACAGCAGCCGCTTACTAACTATGTAATATTTGATTTTGAGACAACAGGGCTAAACCCACGAACAGACCGCATAATTCAGATAGGCGCAGTAAAGGTTATCAACGGTAACGTTGTTGATACATTTTCAACCTATGTAAATCCTATGAAGAACATCACAAAGAAAAGTATTGAAATAAACGGAATTACAAATGAAATGGTAATGGATGCGCCGACGGAAGATCAAGCTCTGCCGGACTTCTTTAAGTTTATATATACGTTCCCGGTGACCGCTTATAACTCGTCTTTTGATTTATCATTTTTGAGAGAAGCTCTAAAGCGAATGAATATGACGGCAGACATATATTCATTCGATACTTTGAAAATTGCAAGATTATATTTTCCGAATTTACCGAACCACAGGCTGTCTACCGTAGTAAATGCCATAGGCGGCAGAATTGAAAAGGAGCACGATGCTCTCTCGGACTGCTTTGGTATCAAGCAGATACTGGACAGAGTCCCCTTGACAAATGCAATAATTGAGCAGCACCAATCGACAAGCCAATAAATATGTGATATGATACCTTTTGCAGATAAAAGGTATAAGTGGACGGTTAGCCTCTCAACTCTCGTGATTTTAAGTCGAGATTGGGGGTGATAATTTATGCAAACGGAGTACATAATTTCTTTTATGATTTTACTGTTACTCATTATAGTGACCATAAAAAAATAACCGCCCCTCAGCCAAGGAATACGGTTATTTAACTTAATTCTCGGCTAACCGTTTAACGGTATACCTCTTATCTGCTTTTATTATACACACTATCCGGCTATTTGTCAAGAGAAAAAACTTTCATCGAAGGAAGGGATGAATTATGCCGATTTATAAAATGAACGGCAGCAAGTACGGCAAGCAGAAATACCGTGTGCGGATAAATTATCAAGACAGCTTTGGCAATAATCGGCAGATTGACAGAATCGCATATGGTGCGGCAGAAGCAAAAGAGTTGGAGCGCGAGCTGAATTATAAGCTTAAGGAAGCCACTCCGGATGCATCTCTGACAGTCGGTGCGCTTTATGATGAATATATCAAGTCCAAACGCAGCAAAGTGCGTGAGAGCTCTCTCCATAAAACAATGGGGATTTTAAATAATCATATTTTGCCGAGTCTCTCAAATGTAAAGCTGCAAAAGCTTAATTCAAAAATAATGCAGATGTGGGAAGACGAAATGAACGCTAAGACCACCGCGGACGGGAGGCTACTCGGCATCAAGACAAAACAAAATGCATACAGCGAATTTAAGTCAATGCTCAATTATGCTGTTAAAATGGATTATATCTCCAAAAACCCTCTGAGTAAAATCGATAACTTTAAGGATGCCGAAGGTATAAAACAAGAAATGCAGTATTATACTGCTGAGGAATTTAAAAAATTTATATCGGCAGCACGCGACAGTGCCGAAAACGGTCGAAATATCGTTGGGTGGGACTATTATGTATTCTTTAACATTGCATTTTACACCGGAATGAGAAAGGGCGAAATTCACGCTCTGAAGTGGACGGATATAGACGGAGAATACATATCGATCAAGAGAAGCATAACTCAGAAGCTGAAAGGAAACGACAAGGAAACGCCTCCGAAAAACAAGTCGTCAATCCGTACGATACAGATGCCGAAGCCGCTGATTAATGTTTTGAACGAGCACAAGGAACGTCTGATAGCTAATGGCAGCTTTGACGAAAATTTCAGAATATGCGGCGGCGAAAGACCTCTTCGCGATACATCGATAGAAAACGCAAATAAGAAGTATGCCAAAGCGGCAGGCGTCAAAAAAATTCGGATTCATGATTTCAGACACAGCCACGCATCAGTTCTCGCCAACAGCGGAATAAACATTCAGGAAGTCGCTCGCCGCTTAGGTCATGCAAAGATTGAAATGACGTGGAACACGTATTCTCATCTGTACCCTAAGGAAGAAGAACGGGCAACGGAAATTCTGAATAAAATATGCTGAAACCGTACACGATTTTTACACGATTTTCGTGGAAAAAGCAATTTTTAGCGAGAATGCAAGAGAACGCAGACTACACACAAAGGCAAAGAAAACCGCATAAAACCGCACTTTTTCGCAACTCCTAAAAATTCAATAAAACACACAAAAACATATCACTTAACGCCATCTCCCTCCACCAAATCTGAACCGCAATTTTGATACAAAATTGCGGTTCTGTTTTTTTGTCCGAAAACGCCGCAGTAATGGGATTTTTGAAGAGAGAAAGGTTTCAGAATAATGGATGGTTTGCTAAAATCAGAACATTTTCAGCCATCGCACACAAATTCCGTTCACTCCGAAACTTT
>CACXES010000079.1 GCA_902766745.1 uncultured Ruminococcus sp. | reverse complement strand
CCGTTTTCCGTCATTGTTTCGCCCTGATACTTATATGAGATTTCATAGTAAACAGGATAATATCCGGCGTCGGTATAGTTCGGCGCAGAGGTGAGATTGCATTTTCCGGCAGATGTGCCGTAGCGAATACTTGTATGTACGCCGCTGTCTGACAGGTCGCTCACGGTTACGGTATGGGATTTGTTATCCACATTTCCGTAGTATGACGATACAACCGATTTTGCGGTTACATACTCACTTGTTGAATATCCGCAGTCGCCGCACGTTTCGGAAATGAAAAAGCGGTTATTGCCAATCTGACCGTCAACCGTTTCTGAAAAATCGTGCTGCTCTCTTTTTTCGGAGGCTCTTGCTTTCGTACCCTTGCAAAACTGACAATATCGTCCTGCCTTTAATACCGTTGTATGATAGCTTTCGTTATACGGGGTGTAGGTAGTATTGTCAAAGTCCAAGAAAAAATTGTGGTCGCAGGAATTTAGTCCGTAAACATTACGGCTGAATCCGTATGCGTCTCTGCCGTCAACAGAGTTTATTGTTCCGCAGGTCTGACAGATAGATTTAGTCCAATGGTATGTTGTGTAGCTTGCGTCCTGATTCGGTCGTCCGTTGTCAAGATTGCCCTTTGTTTTTCCGTCAACCATTGTTCCGTCCGAAAATTTAACGCCCCTGTTTAATGCGGTTGTTCCGCTTTTGGTATATTCGGGTGTTCTGTAAGTAAGCATTATCGTGTCTTTGTTGCATACCGTGCACCAGCTTGTTTCCTGCGTGATAGTCGCATTAAAATCAAGCTCGTTTGTTCTGCCGTTTGCAGATACCCATATATCCGCAGGATCGACATATTCGTTTACCTGTGCCGCATAGGTTGTTATCGGCGTAAATCCCGAAAGCAGCGTTGACACTGCCAATGCCGCCGACAGAATATTTTTTAATTTGCTTTTGAAATTCATTTTATTTTTTCCTTTCTGTTTGATTTGTTAAAACGCGTTTTACTCTCAAAACGCTGTTTTTAAGGCGGTCTGCACTTTTTGTAATCGGATTTTTTCATAGACGCACCGCCTTAAAAGTTTGCCATATCGTGATGTACTTTTGTCGTGTAATAGCTGTCAATGGTGGAGGGAGCATTAAATAACGCCGCCAACAAATATTTTTTGATATTGCGAATATCCGAAGTATTTTCCCTCATACAGTCGATAACATACTCAATATGCTCGGAGGTCAGCTTTAACAGCTTTGATTTCACGATTGCCGCCGGGTAGGTATCGCCGGCAATTACAAGACTTGATTTCTGTGTGCAAACCGTTTCTGTCATAAGGTCAACGATTTCGTCAAGCATAGCAGCGTCACGGTTAAGGTTGACGCTTAAAACATCATAGTCGATATTTTCTTTGATTATCTGTCTGTATGTTTCCACCTCATCATATCCAATCCTATCCGATTTTTCTTTTGGTAGCTGTGCCGCCTTTGTCGGCTCCGGCTCTTTTTGATATGATTTGATAGGATAAGTATTTGATATATCCGTATTTAATTCTTTTTTATTTAATCTATTAGTATTTAATTGTGCGGTGTTTTCCGTACACGGCGTTTCCGTATCGGGTATATCCATATACGGATTTTCCGTATATGGCTGTGCCGTATCTTGTTTTGCCGTATCGGGATTGTCCTGCGGCTTTTCAAATATGACATATTCCGTATCGGTAATCTTGCCTTTTTCATCACGGAGACGGTTGCGTTTGATATATCCTGCACGCTCCAATTCTTTTAATGCCGTTCCGATACTGTCAACGCCCTCTTTGCATATTGCCGCAAGTCCTCTGGTGGTATAATTCCAATCCTCCGGCAATGACAAAATCAGCGACAAAAGCCCTTTCGACTTTAAGGATAAACTTCTGTCCTTTAAGTGAAAGTTTGACATCACGGTGTAGTCTTGCGTCTTGTTTATTCTGAAAACTGCCATTACAAAAAATCTCCTTTCCTGAAATAAAAAAAGCGCCGGGATTTTTTTATCAATCCTGACGCTCTCGGTCTGTATTTTCTTTTAACGGTTTGAACATTGCGCAGCTCGTTCCTTTGTGGCAATGAATGTACGGGCAAAACGGACTTTTATTATCGAGTAAATATGTGTCATAGCCCGTCTGACATTTAGGGCATAGCTGCTCATTATTTTTCTGTTTCATTTTCAAAATTCCTTTCGTTTCAAGGTACAAAAAAAGACAGATATTTCTATCCGTCGTTTTTCAAATATTTTGTTTTGTGCTTGCAATTCAAAAGATTTTCAACGGTTATATCAAAGGTCTTTCCGTCAAAAGTAGTAAATTAGTAGTAAATTTGCTTTGAAAATCTTTTGAATGTGCCTATTTTACAGGTTTTCTTGAAATAATCTTAATTTTTTTTGTAAAAAATTGCACAAAATTTTAAAAATTAGTTTTTTTTGTTGCGGTTTATATGTTATAATATATAGTAGAATACTAAACAGACAAATAAATGAGGTAAAAGTATGCGGATTATGATTGTTG
>CACXES010000078.1 GCA_902766745.1 uncultured Ruminococcus sp. | reverse complement strand
GTTCATTCAACTGTGTCATGATTTATTATCTCCTTTTATTTTATATTGGAGATTATTTCCATTTACACGGTTGAATATACAGCCTCTCCGTATACCTATAAAGGCTAAAATGCATGATAAAATAAGCCTTTACAAAAATACGGATTTTTGATTTTTAGGTATTACAAGTGGTTCTTTTAAAATCAATATGGACTATTTGGGGGCATACTATCTACTTCCAAGGCTTGTTATGCTTCCGTGGGGGTCACGCGTGTAATGTATTGCCAATGCTGTCATAATAATTATTCCTCGTCATAGTATTTGGCAGACTCAGTCAATTGATCTATCAGGTATGATGGCTCAGGCCCATGAAAGGCGTTCCAAATCGGCATGTATAAAGCACGATCAATTACTCCGACAAAATGAACAAACATCATGGGTTCGGTTGCTTTCTGTAAATCTAAGAATGGAACCATAAAAACTCTATCATCGTATAGTGCTGTATAATTTATCAAGCCACATTCCTGCGCGAACAATAAAATCTTATTTTCGAGCCATCCCTTCTCTTCTGCATATTTCTCTATGTACACATCAAAATTTTTGTACTCAATCGGAAAATTATGACAATTCAAAGTTCTAAGCATTATCAGAACAGCTTCTTCACAAGTTACATATGAATCTAAATCCGCATAGAGATTCCCATTTTCATCAGTTTTCCCTGTAAAAAATCCTAGCTGATACACGTTATGTAAAATATAAGCATCATACGTATTAGGGCTTACATCTATCCATTCTGCAGCAAGATAATCATCTTTGCTGCTTTTTCTCGGACGTCCGGCAAAATATAACGTATATGCCACTTCAATTACTTCACGTCTGGTTACAAATGATGTAGCAGTATGTCCATCATCTTTGGGAATTACTTTTAAACTTTGTAATTTATACAATTGAGGATAATATCTTGTTTCATATCCATCTTCTTCAGCAGTCCACGCAGAATAAACACCAATTTGAGCACCTAATATCACCACGCAAACAATAATTGCAATTATTCGTTTCATACTAAACCTCTCCTTTTTAATTTTAATACCCATAGTTATCCGCCAAATACATTGGTAGTCCTGTTGTATATGATCTCAATGCAAATACAGTTACATTACCTTTTAGATATGGATCACTTGGCTGGGTATATCCTCCAGATACGTATGCCTTAGCAAAATCCTTAGGAAACATACCATATCCATTAGGTTCTATTTTTTTACTATCTGCACGATTGCCTATTCCTTTCTCTTTCCTAAAACAATTTTCAACTATAAGCGCGGTTGCCTCATTATATTTTTTATCTATATAACTTTTATATAATCGTTTATCTGTATCACTTATCCCATTTGAAAAAACCATACCTAACTTTTTATCTATTCCCTTTGTTTTAATAAGGGCATGTGTTGCTTCGTGTATAAATATACACAGCATCTCATCCGAAATATATTCGGAATCAGCATTATCTTCATATATCGTTATTCTCAAATTTCCTCCCGTTGATACACTAACATCTCCTTCATGAAGCCCAACTTTTATGTCATATTCATTTAAAGCACGAATTAGTGCCCTTCCAATATCAGTACCACCTTTAAATTCATATTTCTCATCATAATCGCCATTAAAAATAATATTGCCGCTTTCTTCATCATATTGATACCTATCATCTCCTGTTATTCCGTAAATATAGCTTAGGATTCTATCTTTTTGGCTTTTATAAACAGGGGTAAAATCCAATCCACTCGGATCAACAAACATTACCGGGTTATTTGCACAGTACACATACCAGTTTGAGCCGTCTTTTGCCGGGTCTTCACTAATGAAGCGACCTACAGACGGATCATAATACCTATTTCTAAGGTATATCAATCCCGACTCCGCATCGTAATACTCACCGCAGTAGCGGAAGGGATTTTCATCGGTTGAGTTATCTTCTGTTTCGTTTCCGAATGCGTCATAGGTATACAACCTACTTCCAAGGCTTGTTATGCTTCCGTGGGGGTCGCGGGTATAGTATTCTGCCGCCTCACCTGCCGCCTTGCGCGCAGTAAGGCTTAAACCTCTGTAATACCTTGCCTTCTCGTTCTTATTCGCATCACGTTCCATAATTATGTCACTGCCGCTGTATATACTGCGCGTCTCCACGCCGTTGACAGTCTTTGACGCCCTGAGTCCGTTAGCTAAATATCTGTATTCTGCATTCAATCCGTTATCCGTCTGTACTCCTACAAGTTGATTCAGATTATTATAGGTATACAGTGTTGTTGAGGGCGTGTCTGCGGATTCTGTTTCCATGCCGTTTCCGCTGCCTACAAGGCTAAGTCCCAGCTTCGGCTGTCTCTGCGTCCAATTCCGTGATGCTCCGACTGTTTTTGAAAGCACATTACCGTTATTGTCATAGGTATAATTTATTTCTCTATTGCCTGTTGTCTGACTTATAAGCCTGTTGTTCAAATCATAGGCATAACTTGTCACTGCTCCGTTTTCAGTCATTTGTGAACGGTTACCACGGCTGTCGTAGCTGTATGTTTTTGTATCTGCCGCTCCGTCCTTTGTCAATGTTTCGGATATAAGACGACCTATCTTATCATATGCATAGGAGATAGTTCCGTTCTCCGTGTCCGTCTGACTTATCTTGTTGCCGTCAAGGCTGTAGGCACAGGTATAGTCTGTTCCTGCGCTGTTTGTCATACCCGTTATCAAGCCTGCGTCATTGTATGTATATTGTACTGTATTCCACGGACTTACCTCGCTTTTCACACTTCCGTTTGCATCATAAGTATATCTTACCGTATTTCCGTTGTCAAAGTTTATCGCTGTCAACCTGTCAAGTTTATCGTATATGCACTTTACAATCATCTCCGCCTGAGCACCGCTTGTATTTTCCCTGACTGTCATTTGCTTTACGTTTCCGTTGACATCTCTTTCATATTCGGTTCTAACCCCGGCACCCATGTCTATTTCCACATTAACTCTGCCATAATCGTCATACAATTGAAGGCAAGCCGTCTTTGTCATACTATATGCCATATCCATTTTTCTTACAGGAAGATTATTTACCGAATAAATTGTTCGAATATTGTATTCCGAATCACTTGAATCCGTCACTCTGGTGGGAGAGCCATATGCATTATACATATACTCGCTTACTTTTCCGTTTCTGTCCGTTGCCCTTGTCGGCTTGCCTATAAGATTATACTCTGCTGTCTCCTCGCTCCCCATTGCGTCAATATGCCGTGTTGCATTTCCAAAGCGATCATACTCAAAGCTCTCTGCACTTACCCCCTCAGGAAGGTTATTATACAAATCCGTAAGCTTTTCCGTCTGTCCTGTAACCGTGCGCACGGGGTTACCCATTTCATCATAGGCGTACTGGATATATGTATCCTCCGTTCCGTCATTGGTCTTTACTATCGTAACCCTGTTCATGCTGTCATACTCGGTCTCCGTTTCGGAATATTCCACCGTATCTCCGGGCGCATTGCTCTTTTGCTTTGACTTTATAATATTACCATTTTTATCATAATAAGTCAATATCTCTGCGCAATTTTCTCCGTCAAAGGGCGATATTGTTTTTGTTCTTCTGCCCAGGCTGTCATAGGTATGGTAGGTTGTCTTGCCTGCATAGTCGGTCTGCGACAGCAGATTTCCGGCTTTGTCATAGGTGTATGTTACATAACTGCCATCCGCACGATACTCCTTTATCGGGCGACTAGCGTAGTCATATTCTGTCTTTGTTGAGTAGTCGCCCAGATTTTCCATATAGACTCTGCCGCCGAGGGTTTCAATTACGTTACCCTGATAATCATACTTATACTGATTTTTATTAAGCAGGTTTGCTTCCTCTGGTGCGCCATTATAGAAGCTTTCGGAAATTTTATTGCCGTAGCCGTTTGTCACACTCACTGTGGTAGGCTTGGTATAATTACTGTCACCCACATATGTTGTGGTTACGCTTTGGTACGCACCGCCCATACCGTCTTCCGAACTGTCGGAATCAAGAAGGCGAACCTTTACATCGTATGCGCCCACAATAGTCCTGAACATTAATGTGTCTACATCTGTCAAATCCAGAACTATTGTATTCACTTGTCCGCGCTCAAAGGTTTGATAATATGCCTCCTCATCATCTAAATATATCCGCATCTCCCCCTCTGTTGCACTGCTGCTAAGAGCCTTTGTCGAAAATACTATCTCCGCCTTTTTATAATTTGTGACATCTATACTGTCACCGCCGCTTGCGTTAACTACATCGCACATATCGTCCGGTATCGTATATGTGTTTGTCACTGTATCGAGCACTGTGTCATTTTCCTTCTCGGTTTTGGTCAAAACCCGCCCTAAATCATCATAAGTATACTCATTGCTTGCCGAATCTCCGTCCAAATTCATATATGCCTTTTCCGTCAACGTTCTGTCAAGATTATCATATGTATATTCTGCCATGGACTTTGACTCGTCATTATCAAGGTATATTTTCGACAGCTTACCTGCAGGGGTGTACTTATATGTTGTCAAATTTCCGCCCTCATCGGTTACCGTCACTTTATTATTCAGGATATCATATGCAACGCTTTGCTCTGTATCATCGGAATTTACACGCCGCGTCACTTGGTTAAGCATATTATATTCGTATTCCGTTTCGTTTCCGTCTCCGTCTGTCTCGGATATCTTTCTGCCTAAAGAATCATAGGAAACCGTTGTGCTTATGCTCTCGCTTACTCCGTCTGCATTCTTTACTCCGCTAACCGTTGCCGTTACCGTATATGAGCAGTCGTCCGCATAATTATATGTATAGTCTGTGACAATATTTTCGCCATCGTTTACCACTGTTTCACGCGATAGGGTTCCGTCACTGTTATACTGATAGTTTTTCTGCTCCTTTAATTCGTCACCCTCATATACAGCGGATGTCGCCACCGACTTTTTGTCCGAGGTCAATGTATTTTGGCTTTTAATATTGCTTGCATTCAACCTATTGCTTGTAACAGTAAGCGGAACATTATATGTAGTGTCGTATGTATAATCCGTCTGTATTTCCCAATTCTTCTGCATCAGGGGCAGTCCGCTTTTGGGATCATAGCTGCTGTCCTTAGATGTTATAAGTTCGTTGTCAATATAATACGTTGTGTTCTTCAAGGTAGAATCTCTGAGATATTTTCTTTCCGTACCATAAGCTCCTATATTCTTGTTATAATAATAGTACTTCGTTTCCTCTGATGTGATTTCAGTGCCATTATCCTTATATACAGTTTTATCGCCTATCAAACGGAACACATCATCATAATCCTTTGTATTTTCCTCCGTATGTCCGTTTTGAAGGGTTCGGACAGTGACAAATTGTTTATATGATTTTGCAGTCACATCTGCCGGAAGTTCTGTCCACTTTCCTTCATATGAAAACGCCTTATCGGATTTTATACTGCCACCCTCATGTAATATTTCTTTCGTTACCCGCGGATAAAAATAATCTCCTGATTTATTAACCGGTGCGCCGTCACTGTGAAACACTCTCTGAAACGCTCCCGGTGTTGACTCGTATTCGTATTCACAGATTACGTCCGTAGGATAGTCAATCGATGTCAGTATCGGAATTATGTCATCATATATATTGTAATATTTATCATTATCCGTTATACATCTGTTTTTCATTGTGTATACCGTTGTCTTCGGAGCAGCCGTCATGTCAGAATCAGTATATTCTGACACATTCAATTTGTACTCATCAAACGTTTGGTAATATCCCGAACGGTTTTTGTCCATATCTTGGATTTCTTCGTTTGTATAGGTAATTGTTTTTGTCAAATTGCCTGCTGTAACGGTAATTCCGCCTGATAAAATGTCTACTTGTCTATTATATGTATCAATAATTCTCCAACCACCGTCTATCTTTATATATCTTATGCAATTTCCGTATTTGTCATCTATAGCCTTAATTTCCGCTTTTGAACTGTTAAATATATTGTCCATGCAAAAGTAATAGTTTTTTCCTTCTACGGTTGAAAGCTTAATATTATACTCGAATCCTCTTGCATCGGTTATCTTTTCTTCCATTATTTCTACCGTATATTTATCGCTCCCATTTTCTATTTGCGCGCTGTGTATTTCATCATATGCAGGAGAGTCTGATGTCCGATAAGTATGGATATATTTATATTTTAATGTCTCTTTTGAGCCGTCTTCAAAACTCACATCATAATATCCGGTATATGTAGCTCTCCGTGTGCTTTCGCTCACATATTGAGATAACTCTTGAATATTAGGTATATTTATATGCCATCCATGTCCTATCTGAACATTTGCACTGTTTATGCACTCCTGATATCGCATTAAATAGCCTCTATCTGTATACACATAATCCGGACTCGCAGTCTTGTCCCATGTGAGTTTAACAGTCCCGCCAGATGTCAGATTCTTTCTTACAAGATATTTTAATCCGTACGGGTCGGTTTTTGGCGATGACAGTTGTGCTTCTGATACATATATTTCCTCTTGTATTTCATCTTCATTATTTAAAGCAATATAAATTTCCTTTGACTCTCCGTTTAATGTATATGTATATAGTACAGCCAAATACATTGGAAAAGTTCTCCTGGATTCATAATTTGTATACCTATGTCCATGATCAGTGTAAAAACTGCTGAATTCTCTGTATATATTCAAATCAAATCCGTTTTTTCCCGGAAGAGATACATCCGTCTCTTTAATTACAACGGCACCGGTAGTTGAATCCACAGAGCCACCCGGAAGCACGAACGGGGTTTCGTAATTCGTTCCATATCTCGCCAATGCAGAATCTGTATATATTTGTTGGGCTACTGCATCGCTTGTTGACGCGTATACGGGTGCCGCAAAAAGCAAAACTGCCGCACATATAATAAGCAGCTCTTTCAATACAAACGATTTTTTATTCATGGCTCATTTCCTCCCTCTCCTCATATGCTCTGCGATCTTCCTTGGTAACGGTTTTATATATACCTCGATTTCGCATATCTGTGTTTATTTCATCGCTTATGCTCTCTTCCTCCGTTTCGAGTATTTCACGTATACTCTCACCTTCTACTGCCTTTTGGTAGTACTCTTCCGCACTGTCTCCGCTGATTTGTGCAAGGGTTCTTATCTCAGTAACATCTTCCGAATCGATAGGTTCTGTAATTTCTTCTACGTTTGACTCCATATCCGCTGCATTCTGATTGTTTAACGTATATGCCGAAGCACTTTGTCCCCTACCGTTTATAGCAAACGTTTGAGCAGCATCACCCACAAGCCCATCTACCGAAACCCCATCAATAACGGCAGTAATTTCAACAAAGGTCTTGTTGTTCATACGCATTTCCAATATCTCCTGTATGGTCATAACACCGCGCCTGCAAAGCTTATTTGCGGTCATTATATCCTGCACCATAATCCCTTCGGATAAATATTGCTCAACGTCCTCTTCCGTTAAAACACCGCACTTATCACCTGTTACCTTGTTAAAAGCATTTTCTATCCATGTGCCGCCTCTGTATCTACTTCTCAAACCGTACATATCACCTACAATGGATATATCCTCATTTGTATCCAGCCAGAAATAGCACAGATCCATTACCGTTATCGCTTCCTTACCGCCTATTATTAAGTCCGCTATGTAATCAAGCTGTGCATCGTTTAACTTATATGCAACCTTTAAATATTCATAGTTATATACAATATTATTAAAATCAATCGGATTATCTATTGTCGCATTAAGAGCAGCAAGCATTAAGTCATACTTGCTTGCCCCCGCCAAGTTATCATCGGCATTCAGTACTGACTCTATCAATTCTCTTCGCTCCATATCCTCCGTTTCATATTCAGATATTTCGAATTCCTCAACCGCATTATTGCTTTCAATTCCACCAGTATTTTTTAGCCACTCAGTTGCTCCTGCCGTGCCGAATATCCCTATAACAAGCACAATGGCTATTATAATTCCTAAATTTTTCTTATCTTTCATGTTCATATCTCCTTTACTGTATGTTATCGCTCAATGCAATCGTGCTTTGCCCCGAATAATCATCTTTATATTTAAACTTGAACACGTTCAATATTCCACTCCATTCTTCGCCGGGTTCAATTGTTCTGTCGATTGTGAACACTATCCTTCCGTCCGAGTATTCTGATATGTTTACATATCCCATCTGTCCGGTTCCGACCGTATTTTCCTTGTATAAGCCAAATAGGCTGACAGGGATAATCTGATTTGAGTTATATTCAAGAACAAATTCTCTGTCGCTGAAGGATGCAATATTTGACGCCGATGCCGCAATCTTTACCTCATCGTTTGCGTTTCCGCTTATAATGTATTCTGCCGCCGCAGACGGGGCAGTTGCTGAAAATACGTTTCTGTACTCATAACCCTTAAGCGATACATTATAAAGCGTACTTCCAATAATATTTGGGATTGTTACGCTTACGCTTCTATCCTCTGTTATTGTTGTACTTTTATCAACAAGACCTGTATTTACACTTTTCATTCTAACATCCAATGATACATAGTTAGATACCATAACACTTCCAGTTACATTGACCGTCAATATTGATGAATCTATGTTTATACTTATGTTACCGATTTCCCCAGTTTCGTTTATAAACGATATCTCCGCAGTATAACTTTTGGGACTAAGCAAACTTGGCAGAGTATACGCTAAACTAACCTCACCCTCCGCGTAAGTTATAGTCTCATTGGCAATCACTGTATTATCCGTAGAATTAAAAACGCTAAACACCATGTTTACATCCGATGGGCACACCACCGTCCCTGAAACTGATGGAACATACCCATTGATACTTATATTTAGATTTGCATCGACAAACATAACGTTTTCTTTGCGTCCCTCGTATACTATTGTGCCCGTGTAAACCTGAGCATATGAGTTTGACCCTACCCTATACATATAATTGCCGGACGGTAGATTATCCGGAAATCGAAAGTTAAACGCAAAATTGCCGTCTTCGTCACTGGCTGTTTGGTCTACATATATTATTTCATTTGCATTCCATTCCTCGTCACCCGTATTATTTCCTACGAACAGTGTTACCTGATTAGTGCCTTGTGCGTTTATTATTCTGCCGTTTACCGAAACATTTGTATCGCTGACGTTATATGTACAGCTTATACTCTGAACCTCATCCGCAAACACGCTTAGCACCTGTACTAGTGTCGCTACTAAAATAAAAACCATTGCCTTCCATTTCATATCTTTTCCTCCCTGTAAATAAAAAAGTGCACAGCCAAAGCCATGCACGAAAAATACATAGCTCCAATCTGCTACCACACAAACTTTTCGTAAAATATAATATCATATAATATAACAGCATACGAAAATAGAGCCTTGTATTTTTACCAAATATATTGATAAAAATCAATACTGTCATATTATATTCTGTTTGTGTGGCAATTATACTATAGCACATTTACTTTAATTTGTCCAGTGTTTTCATGGAAATAATTCCATAATTTTCTCGATTTTGCAAAAAAAGTAAGACAAATGTATGTTTTTAACTTTGACATACACTCGTCTCATTTTTACAAATATTGTATTATATCTTAGAATTCTATTTCCGAAAATACTATGTCGATTATATTTTGCAAGATATCCATTGGGATTTTTTCTACTACGGTGTACGGTCTTGCATTCAAATCAACGGTCTTGACGTGTTCACACAAAACTACGCCCGTAGTCTGTGTTCTATTATCCAAGGGAATGTGTAAAGGAAATTTATTATCTGTGTTTGTTATCGGACATAGAATTGCAAGATTAGTCTTTTTGTTAAAGAATCCATTACTTATTACAACAGCAGGACAATATCCTGCTTGTTCATGTCCCTTTTGAGGATTGAAATTTAACTTTATTATATCTCCATGGCTTACCATATCTCTGCTCCTTTAGGATCACCCCAATCCATTTCTACAGGGATATATTCTCCTTCAAAATCCGCAAATAATTTCGAAATAGTTTTCCTTTTTGGTTTTGCCTTTTCGATAATAAGTCTGTCTTTATCCGCACTTACAATAAGCTGCTCATTGCCGTTCCAATTAACTTCATCTAATAAAAACTTCGGGATTCGTATTCCCTGACTATTACCCCATTTTTGAATAGTAGTTGTCATCTGAAGCACCTCCATTATTAGTATATACATAGTATATCCGAATTTTACAAAAATGTCAATGGTAATTTAATGAAATATAAAATACACGTTTCATTAACTTATTTTGAAACGTCCTTCACCAAGTCCATAATTGTATTCACGTTTTCCATATGCTTATCAATATCTGTTGCGTTTGAATTTTCCATTCCGCTCTGATATGCCATTTGAATTAATTCACGCAGTTTTCCGTATTCCAATGAAACCATATCCAATGGTTTGTCCGGGAATACAATTTCCTCTCCGTTTATTAATGCACTCTGAGCCTTTCCCAAATCTTCAACATAAGCATCTTCCTGTCTCTGTCTATGCCCCATATAAATTTCCGTCACCGTATTAGACGAGTGCCCATAAAAACTGCTGATTACATCCATTGACTTTTCATTTGGGTGGAGTAAATCCATCATTGTACCGGCTTGTTTTCTTGCCGTATGTGATGCAACATTAACTTCTATTCCAACAGCCTTTGCAGCTTGTTTTAAGCCTTTTCTGTAGCCCTCATAGGACAAAATTTGACCTTTATACGTTCCGCTCAACTGCAATGCTATAGAATTATACTTATCTTTTCCGCAAGGCTCACAACCTGTATTTTCACAGTATATCCGAATTGCATCCCATACGCCTTGCCCAATTAATACATCCTTATGCTTGCCCGTTTTCTGTTCCGATTCTAAATATAGATACTTTCTTTTATCTCCCGATTCCGTATAAAACGACAGCCACGTTAAGCCGTTGCTCTCCCTCTCTCTGGTTGTTTTATTTTTCCAACCTATGATATCCCCTATACGGCGACCCGTTCCCATTTCAATATTAAATATGAGGTGATGTAAATACCGTTTGTTATCTATGAAATATTGCATGAGGTCACGCAACTGCTCCATATCGTCAATATAATATGCTTTTTTATGCTTCGTTTCCTTTTTTGGATTCCATTCCTTATTAGAATTAGAATTGACTTCCTTTAGTGCCAAATTACTTCCGTCAGGGACAAGTTTTTGATAATAGTTATTAAAATTTATTATAGATGCATTTCTCATATATATCTCCACCGTTTCTTATAGAATAACATATTATTGCTCTAAACACCATTGTTTATATTCATCTAATCTTTGAATATACCCCGAAAATTCCGGCACCGTGAAATCCAACTCCTTATATCTTATTGGATATATAATTCCTTTATTTATTAATTGTGCTCTTGTAGTAGATATTGAATTTACATTTTTGCAAAGGTTTTTTGCTACATTTGAAATTGTACAAGGCAATTCTCCACATTTCACCATAGCAAAATAAATCTCGCCTCCAAACATATTATACCATGCGCCTACACATTAACCAAGTGGTTTCCGCACGTTTCCGCCGAAAAAATCCTATAAGTCCATATAAGTGTATATAAGTTTGATAATTTAAACCAATCGAATTCGACTTGTTCAAAAATCTAAATCTATTGACATCAACAGTAATAACTGATTTCTCCAAAATATTCTTGCCATTTATTTATTACTTCTGAACTGCGAGTCTCTATCATTCGCATCATATTCCTAAGTGTTCTATCCTGAATTTTAGATTTATTATGGCATAAATAACATTTTCCACTCTTAGTTATCCAAACCTTTGTTGCATTCTCTGTAGGTCTTCCACTTGATATATGAACATGTATTGGCTCTAATGGCTTATTTTCATTTGTCCAAAAATAAACCCAATATGAACCAAGTCTAAAAATTTGAGGCATTATCAAATCCTCCCTCTTGCGAAAACTCCATAATCAAATGAGCAGAAGACTCAATAATCTCTTGAAATCGTTCAATATCTTCATTTGAATAAGCGAATATATCTTCCCATTTATATTCTGGAAGCCAACAAGTAGCGTGACGGAAACACACCTTTTCATCCGGTGTTTCTATATATACTTTTACCCTTCCGTCCGATTTCATTTCAGAGTGTGTAATTTCAGTATCATCATTGAGCGTCATATATGGGTACATCATAATATCCACCTCCTAATTCTACTTTTAAACCTATATTTAACTCCGCACCTGCTTAACGCAAAACTCTTTCATAAAGTTGATTATAGATGTATCATCAGCAGTTTCATAAAATTCAATCAAAAGAATTTTAAATTGCTCTAACTTTTCAATCGGTATTTGGAATATTCCAATATTATTTTGAACAAGCACCTTATTGGCTATCAATTGCGCCACTCGCTTGTTTCCATCGACAAACATCTGTGTTCTTGCTACAAAGCAGAAAAATTTCAAAGCCCTTAATTCTATATCTTCAATTTCATCAATCTTTTGCAAGTCTTCTATAATAGCGGCACTATTAGGCAAGTCAAGCTCCCAACTCGTTCCACCAATCTGTACCGGGAATGTTCTGATTTCTCCGTTGTTGCGAAACAGCAACTCTCCAACAACTTTATTATATTCCCTCAATAACATTATATTGTTAGTGATATCCAAATTATCCAACAAAAATTGCCATGCCCGTTTCATATTAATAACAAATAATACTTCTTCCGACCTTGTTTCCGTTGGAGCATTAGCAAGAATAGCCTCTGTTTTGGGGAATGTTGTTCCAAGACCTTCAAGATTAGCGGATTTCCATATACTGTCCACCAACAACCTTTTTGCCATTTCTATAGCCGTATCATACATTAGCAATCACTCCTTCTCACTTATATATTACGTTGTTTTATTTACGGTAAATTCTATTGTGAAATTTCTAAAGTTTTAATGCACTTCCTCAAGCATGTTTTTAACGGGTTCAGTTCTCCCTTTAAGTACCAATTATTCAAAGTTGTATTAAACCCCAGATGACCGCTAATCTCTGAAGCTTTTTCCATATAATACACAATGTCCCCTATATCGTATGGCAAAGGCTCACTATATAATTGTTTTCCTTTCATAGACATACCTCTTATCTATTCTTATCGTAATATCCGTTGCCGTATCTTCTTCTGATTTCCGACTGCGAAACACCATTACAGATGTCTCTTGTCATTTTTGTATTGTCAACATCCAAAGGATTTTTAGCATTAACCTTTGCTTCTGTTGATGCTTTGCAAAATCCCCAAATTGCTATTAATATAATAATTCCAATTAAAGTTCCCATAATATATTCCCCCTATCTGTATTTTCCGTTGTTCATGTTTCTGATAAATTCGCTTTTGCTCATCTCACCAAAGCGCACTTTGTTTGCATCCTCCTGTTCCAATCTCCAATTACGGTGATAATCAGCAGGAAGTTCCTTTTCGCATGCGTGATAAATACATAAACCTATAAATACTAACAATATAATTATAAACATATTCTTTGCTCCTTTACTTATCTTTCTTCACATAATAACCGCTATATATTCTTTGATTCATTTCCTTATCTGTGTATTTGCCTGAACACCTATCTGAATTTACTTGAATAGGATCTGTTCCTTTTGGAACTTGCTTTATACTTGAATCCTTACAAACCTGATATATAATCCATACAATTCCTGCTAATATAATTAAAGCTGTCATATTTAATTCCTCCTAAAATTCTTTTCTATATTATACCATAATTAACATCCTCTTGCAATACTTTTGTAGTAAATCTGTGCTACTTGCTGCCGTGACTTTCCAATAATATTTCCAATCTCGGCAAAAGACTTTTTCTCCGCTTTGAGTTGCTTAACTTTATCAACCGTTCCATCTACTACAAGTTTGCTTCTGTACTGATGTGGTCTTTTATATCTGTGTTCATATTCGCTCAAGCTGACATCACCCCTTCTGCCTTCTTTAATTCATCATTGATTCTTTTCCGTATAGGCAATGCAACATCATAATATCGTGGATTATCAATGACTTTATTCTTTAAATCTTCATCAGATAAGATTTCCCCATATTTATCTACTACTATACACTTCAACGCCACTATGCAACCACCTCTTTGATATTTTCCATACGTTTTTCACCTCTCACTTCCGCTACCAACATTTCAACTAAGTCATTATAACATTCGTCCCAAGTGTCACCGATTAAAACAAAATTTCCGTTACTATTGTGTACTTCATAATGACCTCTGACTTGTACGATTCTATGTGTGTTATCCATATCATCATCTCTTTATCTTCTGAAACAACTACCAATAGCTACTCCAAGTAAAGCAATTACTCCAATTATAAATCCTATTGGCGGGCAAAGTGCCACGATCCATATAAGTATTAGCCATAAAAATACTTCCATTAAATCACCCTCAATTCATATCCAATATCATCAATCATTTCCGCAAGTCTTTCCATTGTAACCCCACTCATTGATTGATTGCTTAATAATTTAAACAAATCATTACAACTACTGAAAATTTTCCAACTGTCGTGATATGCTTTTAGCTGAAATCCTAACGGTGTATTGACAATCGCAAATTCTCCTTTAACACTTCCATCCGGATATTCCTCTGCAATAAGTAAGTCATATTCATATCTTGAAAATGTAACCGTCATTTTTGTTTTATTTTCCATATTTTTATCTCCCTTTAAGGTAATAAATTACGAGTTTTAAAGTGATTTATCCAACATAAGATATTCCACACTCGTCACAACATCTTCTTACATCTATGCCTCTATTTTCCGCTTCTGAAATGCTGATAATTCTTTCATTAAACCCTTTTATTTCAATAGGAAATGCACCGCCTAAATCCTCTCTGTAATCCCATGCCATCCATATTCCTTCATCATTAAGGTCTAATTCCAACTCCCCTTTACAATATTTCTTTGCATCCTCAAGAATATCAATAAGTTGTTTTTCTTTTTCATTTAACCAATGGTGCATCAATATCGTCCGTAATGAAATATAAATCTCCTTCAATATCAATGTACCACTCCTGACTATCTGTTACATCTTTATCCGTTACAACTTCATAAACTCTAAACTTCATAATAAACCTCCTTTGAATCCTTGTTTTATTGATAAATGCATTCAAATTGCGACTCTATACTTTTATCGAATAATCCTAAATACGATAAACCGCACCGTTCATATTCTAATGGAATTTTTGCTTTTTTATTTTCGTCTGTAATTATCATCTTGACATCAAATCCTTTTCTTATTACTGTAAACCGTTTTGTCATACTAAACCACTCCTTTTTTAATTTTCCAACAACTCAACACTAACCTCAATATCAAGCTCCGGCAAGGCTCTGTATAATTTATCACAAATTTCCGTTAGTGCCTTTTCTTGTGCCTCTGATTCCGATACTGCTTTTACCGTATATGTTCCATCTGCTTTATATCCGCCACAAAGAGTAACCGCAAAATTGAAGTCTTTTTCCATATAACCGTTTTCTGTATATTGTTTTATTGCCATCGTCATATTAAACCCCCTCATTTCTTTAAATATCGCTCTGACCGCTCCAAACACTCTTGAAGCCTTGACTTTTTCCCTTTTCTTTTATCGTTTTCTCCCTTCTTGATCCTTGTGTTTTCTCCTAAAACTTTTAGTCTTTTGTGCATATCATATTTATAAGCTAATTTCCGCATCTGCTCTGAATATGTTTTTTCCGTTGTTTTTGAGTTATTGCAAAGTCCAAAAGTCTCTTTATATTCCGCTATACTCATTCCGTGAGATTCTTTTATATGGCTTCCAAGTCTTTTATATGCTCTACCGCAAATATGACAAATTACAAACCCTCTGCAATCATATTTAATTTTTCCATGTTCCGGCAAAGGATTTTCCGTCCCGCCCTTTCTGTAATACTCATAACAAGATTGACACATACCAAGATGAAAATACTTTCCGTCTGCATCTCTGCCACATTTACCGCATAGCATTTTTTAACCCTCTTTTCCTTTTAGAATTTTACTTTTATAGTGATTCTATAAAGTCTTGTACTTCTTTTGCCTCTGTTGATAAAATCCGATTTGCTCCTGCAAAATCAATCCTATATGGGCAAAATCTGTATGTATGCCATAGTTCTGAATTGTTTTCCGTTGTAGGAAAATGCTTGTCTAATTCCTTAAATATATTTTTAGGTAGTTTATCAACATCATAAAATTTTCGCTCTGTTAAAGTGTATTTTGCCATTTGTAAAATCCTCCATTTCCGTTTTAGTCCTCTGATTCTTTGATTAGTCCTAAAGACTTTAAACCGTTATATATAAACAATTCCTTTATACAATGGATGCAGATTTTTCCGTTGACTCCGTCAAAATATTCGCCCTCAATTTTCCCATGACATTTAATACATCTATTTATTAGTGTTTTCTGTTCAAAATCGTCTATGTTTTCATAGTGCTCAATAGTTGGCACAAGTGCTGACATATTCCCATGAACAGAAATTGATCCTGCTAAATCTTGATATACAATAAAATCCGCATTGCTTCTGTTTGGATATTCCGGCTTATATTCAATATAATATCCGCTTGTAGTTTGAGAAAAATACAAGTCATCCTCTTTAATATTTCCATCAATCTGCATCAATGTTGCTTTTACTCTGCTTTTAAATTCCTTTGCACCTATTTTTGATACCATATTAAAACCGCCCTTCTGTTATAAACAAACCCTTTTCAGTTCTGCATCTGATAAACCTATAGTACCGTCAAGCAATTCACACAAAGTCAAATATTGCTCGTTTTCCGTCATTCCTTGTGATTCTACATAGTGAAGTATATTGTTTATAAGCCTTCCGGCTTCTCCGCTTATGTTAAAATTTTCAATGATATATTCGTAAAATTGCCTTCTGTTCATACAAGATAAATTTTCCGTGTTTTCCTCTGCTTCTAATTCATCAGCAACAGACAAAAGAGTATCTTTTATCCATTCCGCATCAGTTATTAAGTCTTTTGCACTTTCCGGCACTCCACCGACTTGCCCTCTGTTTCTTATCCACATTTCCGCATGTTCATCAGCATCAAAGTTTTCTGCATTGCTTCTAAATGCCTTTATAAAACTTTCGTCCGTTCCGTCATAAAAAATGCACGCGCACACATCCTCGCCTTCAGGAGAATAAAATTCAATTTCCCTTGTAAATTCTCCGTTCTGCTCGTGTCTGTCAAATATATTTATATCGTTATTTTCAAAAATTTCAATAGTTCTTTCTGATAACATTTTAAATGCTCCCTTCTATGCTTTAAAATCTTGCTTTTATCGTGTATTCTATACCGCTATATCATATAAGTATTTAAACCCCATTTTCCGCTTAATAAACCGCTTCAAATAGTCATATGCCGCCTGACTGCAACTGTTACCCATTGAATAGGATTCAAACCAAAATACACCGTTATTTTCCGTTATATCCGCTATGCCTTCAGCATTTAAAACATCAAAGGCCTTTTTGCTTATAGATGATTTTTCCGCTTCTATAAGTCTGAAAACATCATTATATATACTTTTCAAAATATGATCCCTCTGCTTTCCTTAAAATATGCCGTCAATTTCCCAACCGATACCAACCGGCACGGCCTTAAATCCGCATTTTACAAACAAGTTTTTAACTGCCTCTGTTATTGTTTCAGTTTTCCCGGCATTGTAAAGCTCCTGAAGGCATATATAAAAACCGTCAAAGTCTGATAAAGTGATTTTATACTTTTTCAAATTTCCCTTTTCTGTAATTTCGTTTATAATGTCAAAGGCCTTTTGCACGGCCTGACCGTTTGTTCCGTTAAATCCCATCTGTAAAACCTCCATTTTTTACTTTAAAATTGTGTTTTATTGCCTTTGCATCAATCTATATAATAAATGCCTTCTCTGATATACTGATGCTTAAAAGGACAATTATGATTATATTGTTTCGTTGCTTCTTCAAGTGCTTCATACATCTGCTTTAACTTTAAAAATTCCGCTTGTTTCTGCTCTGCATATCCTTCTACATCATTTATAACAATTTCCGCATCCGGCAAAAGAAACATATCTTTTGACAATTCAATAATTTTATTGTCATTATCCAAAATATAAAGACTTTTTCCGTCAATATACTTTGTGTATATGTATAAATCTTTATATATTGAAAAGTCGTATAAATATATTCTTATGCTTCTATCGTCAAAAGACAAACCGCATCCGCATTTTTTCTTGACTTCTGCACTAATTTTTTCTCTTGTCTTTTCTCCGCATTTTTTACCTTTAAAATCGTTAAAAACATCAATAATAATCTGCATATTTTCCAATATAAAAAGCTTCTCCGCATTGAAATTATAAACTTTTAAATGATGTTTTAAAGTCTGTTCTTTTTCTGCATCCTTTAAAAAATCCGCCTCGGCCTTTTTGATCGCTTCTGTGTTGCCGTTCTTGTGGTATTCTCTTAAAATTTCCCTATGTTTATATATATCCGTTTTTGTTTCAAGTGCTTTTATTTCTTCCGTAATACCTTTTATTTTTTCAATAGTCTGATTATATGATAACATTGTAAAATCTCCCTTCTGTAAAGCAATTTAATTTTAATTTTTTAGTCTGATTTTTGCATCATAAAGCATGCAAAATCATATTCAATTTTTGTTATAGTGTAATAGCTTCCCTCTGCCGTATATAGTCTATATTCCGTTTTTGGCTTGCTCTGTTTCCTATCCCATTTACTGCCATAATAAGAGACAATACCGTCCTTCTGTTCCGCTTTTCCACCTTCTGAAAGTATATCAATTATAAAGTCTTTCCGGCTCTTGTATTCCACTTTCCCGCCGTTTTGGCTGTTTCTATAGCCTTGAATTTTAGATAATATATTATAGATCCGCTCTGTTTGTATTTGCGTTTTTTCGTCTGCATATCCGCAAAGAAAATCTATTTTTTCCGCCTTTTTGCGTTCTGCTTCTTCTTCCTGTTTGCGTTGTTCTGTCTCGAATTTTGCGTATTTTTCCGCTTCTTCTTGTATCTGCTTTTGTTTTATTCCCTCTTTGACTTCTAAAGCCTTCTGAAGCGTTTCGGTGCATCCGTGTACTTTTAAAAGGTATAAAACATCATTTTTGATATATTGACCTTCTGCAACTGATTTTTTTATCATGTTTTCAAAGTCTGAAAATGTTCCCATTTTGCCGTTGTAATTCTGTAGTGCCTTCTGCATCTGCTCAGCAGTTGGATCGTTCCATATCTTTGCAACTTCCAAACATGGTGCAAAGTCTTTATATATAATTATTCCGTTGTTTTCCTGCTCTGTAGCATCCGCATAAAGTCCATTGATAGCATTATCGTTATAGACTTCTACAAGGCTCAAAAGCTCTTTTTTGACCGTTTTAACGTTGTTTCCGTCTGCCTTATATGTGATAACTTCCTTTGTGACCTTTGCGGAATTTTCCGCATTTTTAAGAATATCAATAAACATTTTCAAAACCCTCCTCAAACTGTACGCAAATTATAATCAAGACAAAATCTTTTATATTCCGGTTCCGTGATTTTTCCGCTTAAATAATTATTTTTAATTTCAATAGCTTCTTTTGTTTCCTCTGATAAAGAGTATGCTCTATGATGCGCATATCTTCTTCTGCCGTCTTTATCTATTGGATTCATAGCAAGAAAATCTTTCATCGCCAATTCAGCAATGATTTTATTGATAGCATTTATATTTTTATTTTCCATGTTTACACCCTCCAAAATTTACTATAAAATCATTATTTTAAAACTTCCAAAAATCCGTTTTTACTTATGCAGTTCTTTATATAATCCGCAAAATTATAATCGTACGTTCCCGGCTCTTCTGCTTTTAGTGTTTCAAATTCCGCTTGAAGTTGTGCTTCTGTTAAGATTTCGCCCGATTCCGTGCATCTATATAATTTTTCCATTCTGACCGCCTCCGTAAAATGTAAAGCAATTTAGGCAATATTTTTGTATATCTGCAATGTTATCAACTGTAATATACTTGTATTCCTTTTTATTATAAAATTGTCTGTATAAAGTCGCTTTTATCATCGTCTGACCTCCTCAAGCATACATATAATATATATCTATTGGGCTATAATAGACGTTTAAAGCTTTTACTTTTTCCCGGGCTTCTTCTTCCGTTTTAGCGTATCCCGCTATAATATAACCGTTGTTTCTATCTGTCATCATCTTAATTTTAAACATTGTAAACCCTCCGTAAAATGTAAAGTAATTTATATAATAATATTCTCCGTTATTCAATAACTAACTTGATAAAATTTAATACCCATGCAACACCACAACAGAAAAAGCCTTGAAAAAATTGTATAACAATTTGTTTGAATGGTGTGTTATAGTTGTCTGCTTCTCCTGCTGTGCTTATAATCCAAAATATCCCGGCAAGAGCTAATATAAAAGTTGATACTTTTAAAAGCGTTATAAATGCACTTTTAAAGCGTTTTTTCAGCAAATCTATATTGATACATATAACACGTTTTTCTGTTGTTATAGTTAGCATTTTTTATACCTCCGCTTCTTCTGTTTTTTTAGTCCTCTTGACATAATTTATCAATAACTTCTGAAATAGCACTTGATAAAAGATAGCATCTAATTGTTACGTCGCAAGCCTCTGCGCCTTTTTCAAGGTATTCTATACCGCATCCGAATTCTTCAAGTGCATCTTTTAATAAGTCCATATTATGGCAAAGATTTTCTTCCGCTTGCCAAGTGCTAAAAGTATAAGATCCGCTTGCGTTGCCTGTAACAGAATCATTGCAAAATAAATCATCGTATAAATTATCTTTTAAGCTGTCAATATCTCCGGCTTCTGATAATGCTTTTTTAATGTCAATATCGTTTTCAATATAGTTTTTTACATCCTCTTTTACTGCTTCAAAATAGTTATAAGTTTTCATGGTTTTACTCCTCCAAAAAATTATAATAATATTTGTCTATGCATCGACTACCGCCGGCAGCAGAACCGCCGACACGCTCACGGCTTAAAGTCCTTTTTTATAGTCGCCGTGACGACTTTAATATTAAAATACATATATTGCCGTTGTTCTTGCTGTTACTGCGTACAGCTTGCCGGTTTTGTGACCCTGTAACAACATACCATTGCAGCCATAAACTCCTGCACTGTAGCCGATCTGCGTGTAATAACCTTCTACGGATTCGATGTTTTTTCTTGTTTCGTTATCGCCTCTTGTGATATCCTCAGCTGCTCCCAGTGCTACAAGGTTTTTTAGTTCTCTTTGTGTGTACTTTTTCATTTTTTAAAACTCCTTTTTTATTTAATAAATTTTATTTGACTTTTTATCATTTCAATGTTATAATATTATATTGAAATGATTATTTGTGAGATTGTAAAGCATTTTTTGTTTTGTCTTTCTCAACCTTACAAGTATATTATAACATACTATTATGTTATTGTCTATTGATATTATATATAATTATAACATACTATTATGTTATTTATTTGTGCAATTTTACTATATATAGGACGTGATGTTATGGCGGTTACAAAGGCGCATATTAAAGCCAGCAGCAAGTATAACAAGGCAAATTATAAGCAATTAAATATAAATATCAAGCCGGAAGACTTTGATCTTATAGATGCATATTGTACCAGTACCGGAATAAGCAAAGCACAATTAATTGTCAAAGCTTGTAAATACTGTATAAATAATAATATTAATCTGAAAGACTGATATATTATTTTTGATTTTTATACTTGACTTTTTAATCAATATCGTTTATAATACCAAATAGGTGAAATATTAAGGACTTACACGCAAGCGGCATTTTAACCGCCTGCGTTGCCTTATCGGTTAATTATTGGGATTAGCTTCTAAAGCTTCGTCCTCGGTTGCGTATTCGATGCCGTCAACCTTACCGATATAACCGTAATCAGTAAACATCTTTTCACCTCCTTAAGACTTGTTACTGCAAGTCTTATTTTTTTGTAATCATGTAAAGCAATTTATTATTGCTTAACCTTGATTACATATACTATTATAAAGCATTTTGCTTTATTTGTCAAGTACTTTTTTAAAGTTTTTTTATTTTTTTTTAAATTTTTTTGATATGCTTTTAAAGCTTTTCACTTTATATAATTAAACTATATTACAATATAAATATAAAGCAAAAAAATATATTTATTTGACATTTTAATTTATTTATGATATAATTTCATGTTGAAAAAGAAAAAGCCCGTAAAAGGGCAATTTTAAGCGTTTGCGGAGGTATAAAGAAAATGTTTATTTTTTCAGATAATGAGCAGCTAAAAAGAGAAGTAAAAAAACTTATAATCGATTCGGGATATACTCAAAAAGAGATAGCCGAAAAAATGGGAGTAAAGCCACAACAATATACAAATATAGTCAATAAAGAAAATTTTAGCTTTAAGGATGTAAAACGGATAACGGATGCAGCCGGCTATAAAATGAAAATTGAATTCATAAAGGAATAACAGCGCTACACAGGAACGGAAACAAGGCAATAAAAAAGACTGTTGCAAATTTAGGTATTTTTTATAAGTAATACAGTTGGTTATAAATTTAATTTATGTAAAATTTACTTTACATTTTTACATATTCCATATAACGAACCCCATAATAAAAAATATCGAAAATTTACGATATTATATTTTTATCGTTTCGGATGCTGATACCCAAAAATCAGTATAAAAAATTATTACAAGTTGTATCTATTCAAAAAATACAACTTTAAAAAAGCAGTATAACCGGGGTTATTTTTCATTTAAAAAAGCTGATTATAATTGAAATTTTCTACTATCTGTTCTACTCACACATCATACAAAAATCCCTACTTTTAACTTATTATTACTTCCTCATAAATTTATACTTCACTCATCAATCCTATACCTATACTATACTTATATTCATATCTCAAAATATAAAATTAAAAATATCAAAAATTTACGTTCAGATATATTCGATATAGTTTTCGATAAATTAAACATAATATCCAAACCACATCATATAAAAATCCAATCCGAAACAGGTAAAATAGTATCATAACTACTACAGATATACACATACAATCAAGTTTATTCCGAGGAATACGAAAATTCAATATAAAAATCATATTGTTCATTTGATTCAAACAACTTAAAGTTACAAAAGAATATCATGTCTATGCTAACACAAATATCAGATTTATACTAATGTTTTAAGCAAATATCAAAATAACAAAAAAGATAATACATATGATATAATAAATATACACCAACCGAAGTCCATATAACCTTAAACAAAGTTAATATATCACGAAAGGGAATTTTTACAAGAGAATATACATATTTAAGAAAAGAATATCTTGTTATAGAAAAAACATATATGTCAGCAACAGTATTGCATAAACAAATCTATAACAAGAGAGAATTATAATTACCTCAAATCAGCAAGACATAATGGCATATCATCTGAAACATAAACATAATATAGAATCCCAATACGTAATAACACTATAAGACTTTTACAAGAATCAACATAAAGATAGAGTATCCAATTACAGTATCCCATAACTATACAAATACCTCTCATACTTCTAAAACCTATATTGTAACACAGAAAATAAAAACACACTCTCCTAATGTATGTAAACATATACCTAACTTATGTATTGTTATAAAACCTACATTGCAATGTAGAAAATAGAACTATAACAAGCAATATAAGATTTCACTGGTACAATAACTCACATACAAATATCATCTATTATTTTATCTACTGTCATTTATTGTATTACGTCTAATAACAAGAGGTTTTACGGAACAAAATGCATATATCTGCTACAAGCATCTCTTTTGACTTGTATTTCTTATACGTGTGATGCTTATCTATAATTAATCTTATTAGTGAATATTCTTCTTTGATTTAATTGTTTTTATAATCTTTTTTATAATCTATAGAGAATAATATCTATGAAAAGTATCTACGGAAAGAGAGATATACTAACGCCGAAATTTATGCAATAAATTCGGTGTTAATATTATTTATTATATGTATATATAATAAATAATATGTCTGTCTTATTATATATGTTATATCTTTATTCAGTTCAGTAAACAAGGTCTGAACCTTGCCAAAATTTGATTTTACATTTAAAATTTCAACTTTTTCCTTGTTTGCTGAACTCTCGTAAGGATAAAAAGGAGGAATTACAATTAATAATCAAAAAGAGAAAGCAGAATATTTTACAAGGATACCAAGCGAATATATTCAAGCGAATATAAAAAAGGAATTTGGTGTGAGTAGAAAGTTTTATATAATATATATCCTTATTGATAAATATAGGTCATATGAGGATTACAGTTGGATAACTATTCGCAAGGTTTTAGATTTTTATGGCTACGATACAAAGAAGAATAAGCCAAAAGCGGTTTATGAAATTTTGGATGTGTTAAAGTACATGATTAGCAACCAGATGATCGAAGTCAAACAAGATATAAGCTCTCTTTCTTATGATACTGGCATTGAAATCAAAATCATCCCAGAAAATTTTGATTGCACGAATAAGTTCACCAAACTTACAGTTTCACAGTTTGATACAATTATGAGTGCAAAAGGTTCTTTGACCAGAGAAAATATACTTGTAGTGTTCTTATATATCATCTCTTATATAAGGTGCCGCAAGAAAAGCAAAGCCGGCTCAGACATGTATGATGATAATAATCCAGAGTCTTTCTATAAAAGTATTAACAGTATGTCAGCGGATTTGGGCATGTCAAAGGCTACAATAAATCAGTGTATTGACTATTTGATAACACCATCCAAATATCATCCTGCATTGCTTGTTAAAGAAGAAGTTGGTAGCATACAGCCTGATAAGTCAAAACCGCCAATTAATGTGCCAAATATATATGTGTTGAATAAAGACGGATACGAAAAAGAAATTGAATTGACTTTGAAAAAGATAATGAGGACATATAAAGTAGATGGGTTCTTTCCCCTTAAACACGGCAATTCTGAATTTTGATAATATTTCGCTCAAATTTCATATATCATAGAGAAAAATATAGTGTCACCATATTCCAACTTCACATTTGAATCTTCTTGTTCATACTCAATTAAATTCAACTCATATTCCATAAAATTCAAAAGTCAAGTAAAAATCGATAAAAAACAAAGAAAGGAAATTAACAAAGACAAAAATTTATGAAACAAACAGAAACATCAAATAATTATATAACGCCAGACGAGTATCCATATATATGGTTTGGCGAATTATCAGAGAGCGACTTTTATACAAGTGCGCCTAATCCGTGCCGTATAGGTAAAATAGCCACTGGTATTAATAGATACATAGCAATGAAAAAGAGGCGACAAGCACAATGAAGGGAGAGATGTTATGAATTTAAGTTTTCAAGAACAGGAGTTACATATTAATTCTTCGCGTGACGAAGATTTTGCTACAGCATATTGCAGTGACAAGACTTGGATAACAAAATTTGATAAGTTGGTCAAGAAGTCTCCTGATTTGTTCTCAGTAGTCCACGAGACAAATGTGGGTAAAACATATCGCTTTCCTAAGCGATTGATAAGTATCAGAAGTTCCGTAAGACAAATGACGGATGAACAAAAAAAAGAGGCGGCAGAGCGGTTGAAAAAAATACATAGCTCTCATAAATTCACTAACAATATTAAACAACAAGTATAACATTAATTAATTTAGCACTTTGCCTCTATTTTCTAATTCAGAATATAGGTTTTGTAAGTACCGGGCATATTGGGTATATAAGTTCATACCTATAAGTCCATTGTTTACAAATCTGCATTGTAATATAGGAAATAGAGGCAAAACGATAATAGTATGAAAAATGAAAGGTTGTGATTGTATAAGCAAATATGGAATTAAAATAAAGAATATTAGTGCAGGTATGTTATATGAGGTTAATCTCGGAATAAGAGATTATTATACATATACGGACGCAATGTTTAATAATAGCCTGTTTAGTAGGTATCTTATTAAAAACGGACTTAACGTTTATAGAAAAAAGCAAGATAGTGAATTTTCTAAAGATGAAAGCACCAGAGATATAATTTGTTTAGACTTTGATTTCGGGTCTCGTTCTTACGAAGAAGAATTTAGTCGCTTAGAAAAAATGCTGACTACAAATATATCTGATGATGTTAGGGCAAAAATAATTAGTACTATTCAAAAAACTAAGAATAACAAGATGTTGTATTCAGAAAAGAAACGTGGTGAGATAAGAAAACACTTTTATGAGAATGGAGTAGATATAGTTTATCAAACCAAAAACAAGGATGGTACCATTAAGAGAGAAGAAACCATTCACTATGAGATGTTGTTCAGGACACCTGCCAAAGCAAAACTTGGACAAGTTATATTTATCAATAGCAAGCTTTATGACAAGGCATATGATTGGTTGACTATTGGTTTAGGGAATAAGATGTCATACGATAATGCCAAGATAGTTGAAATGTCAGCATATGCTCCTCTTACTACAAGCACTATTGTTGGTGATGTATTTATTCCAGTTGAAGATATCCTTATATTAAATGACCAAGATTCATATTTTAATACTTTAGCTAACGTTGTAAGAGCTGAGGATTATATTAACGAAAAGGGCAAAAAAGACAAGAAATGTGTAGTAACTCAAGAAAATATACAGGTTAAAAATACTGTATGGGACGGAATGGGAATAGTTGAGTCCGATATAATGCCTGAATGGGTTAATGGTATGGCTCTGCTTAGGAATCATTTATTCAAGGCTTGTGTTTTAAGAGGGAATATACAATTATTCTTTAAAGATTGGTGTAATGAAAATGGTTATGACTATAATACTCATCAAGTGCAAGATATGTTTGGCAATTGGCACTATCTTAGAGATATAAAAATGATAACAACAAATAATGCGATAAAATGGCTCAAATTCAAAGAACTTATGGGCAATAATTTAGCTGAAGCTTATGATTATTGGTGTGATAGGATACGGGCTGATAACTGCATATGGGGCATTGTTAAAACAGACCATCCAAGCAAATTAGGCAATTATCAGCAAATGAGTTATCAAATGATTAACACTTTGCCCTGTACTAAAAATACTGTGAAAAATATTGCACAAGATAGTATAGATTATGTTGAGTTAATCAAGTCAGACAATGATGAATTTGAAAAGTTTTTAAGGGAAAATTCTAATGAGGTTAATCATTGTGAAATGCTTGCAGATTTATATCAGCATAATAAAGATTTTGCAAACTGCAAATGGTTTCGAGGAGAAAAACGCAAAATTATTTCAAATTACGTTCACAAACTTCGTAAAGGAAAAATTTTAGTCAACGGAGATAATCTAACGGTGTTTGGTAATCCTTATGCATTATTAATGTATTCAGTGGGGGATGATTGGAAGAACGACCCTACTTTCAATAAAGATGACGGTTGCATTCAATGTTATACTACTCGATTTAAAGATGGTGAATATCTTGCTGCGTTTAGAAATCCGCATAATTCCCCAAATAATATTTGTTACTTGCACAATGTATATAATGATAGGTTCAAACGATATTTTAAGTTGTCTAACAATATAATGGCAGTTAATTGTATTGAAACTGATATACAAGACCGTGCCAATGGAATGGACTTCGATTCAGATTTTATGTTGGCAACCAATCAGAAAGATATTGTACAATGTGCAAAAATATGTTATGAGGAATATCCAACGATAGTAAACGCTTTAAGTGAAAGTGGTATTACATATAACAATACCAAAGTTGCTTATGCAAGTATGGACAATAAGTTTTCAGGTTCAAGAATGGGTATAGGCTGGTCAAGTAATTTGGCTCAACTTGCTATGACTTATTATTGGACTGAAATGGCGAAAGAAAATCCTGATATGGATAAGGCGAAAGAATTTTATGATAATTTTGTCATTTTAAGTGTATTAGCTCAAATAATAATTGATGGCTGCAAGAGAGAATATGAGATAGATGGAGACAAAGAAACCAAGAGGATTAGTAAGTTGCCGTGCATGACATTGACTAAACCTATCATAACAAATTCAAATAAGCAGAAAGAGATAAAATGCGATTTTCCTTTATTCATGAGATACACAAAGGAAGTTAAGCATACTAAAAACGGCAAGGAAATAGCTGATGATATTGTTCAAAAAAATAAGCAAAAATTATTGAATAGAATCAACTGTGATTTACAGTGTCCTATGAATTGGCTTGAGGAGTGGTTGGATAAAGTACAGAATATACCAAATACTAACACAAAGCCTATGAGTGAATATTTTGTCAAAATGAGTGGTGAAGGCAATCGCAGACAAATATCTAAGATACGTACATTTGTTGAAGACTATGACAAAGAAATAAAGAAATATAAGATTGAGAATGAGGAAGATGATGAATTATTATTGAAAATCAATCAGAGCATGGCTGATATACTTGAACAGCTTAGCAAAATGCAAGTCAATAATATAGTAACTATTAATAGACTGATTGAAACATCATTCGGATTAGAAACAAACAATAACCGCTCCCTATTCTATAAAAACGGACAAAAATATACGAGAAAAATGTTAAATTTGCTATATAAAATGGACAAAAATAAGTTTTTATCCAACTTTATTTGTGCAAATTAACGAAAACTTGCACGGTAGAATTTTAAAGAATGGCTTAACCACGGCGTTTATGGGGTATAAAATTCGTCCCTAATATGGAGAGGAATGTTTCTCCTATTATGTTTTTCATTTTTCATAATCTTACATTGCTGCTGCCAAGCAATGCAAACAACAAATTTGCTTATATCCTTTCTGTTTTGTTGATTTTCCTTTTAAATTTCTTGTACATTAAATGGCAGATAGGTTAAGGGCGTACCTATATGTACAAATCGCCCTGCTAAGGCATCATCGTCTAAGTGGTTAGGACAACAGCCTTTCACGCTGTTAAACTCAGTTCGATTCTGGGTGATGTCACCATTATGCTGATATTTTCCCGGCTTTTCACAGCCTAACAGAAAAGCGAAACCTTTGGTTGGATACATTGGATGAAAACAATAATGGCTTGTCAAATGAAATGACAAGCCATTTTGTATATATAAAAAACAATAAATGTAAAGGATGATGGAAAACGATACCTATAACAAAAAACGAGAGATTCTATTTGGAATCAAAAGGCTTTAAAATGCACAGAGATATTATGTCTACAAACACTCGGTATAAACATTATTTCGCTATCGAGAGCAAAACCATAATGAAAATTTTAGATGAGTATAGACAGAGCAAACACATAATAAGAAAAATAAGGAAAACGAGAAAGGATGTATAGTTTTGTTAGTAGTAAAAAATGTAAAGAGAAAAGTTTCATCTGCCAAGAAGAATATAACAATCAAAGATGTGTCACTTGAAGGGTTAAGTATTTGTTGTAATGATTCAGGTGATGTAACAGAGGACTTGTTGGCTATTATTCCGGATGGTGTAGATAGTATAGATATCCGTATTTCTATTGATATGCCAGATGAAAGCGATGATGAGTAGTGAAAGTTGGTGGACGTTATTAACGAATACAGAAGATATGAAAACGAGAGCACTGATGAATTAATTTATAGGATATGTCAAGACAAAGATAAAATCGGTACTTGGGATGACGTTGCTAAAGTTATTAATTCATTAACAGGTGACGATTATGGTGAGAGTACATATCGAAAAAAGTTTCAAGCATTTCAAAAAATGTTAGCCGCCAATCAATCTAAGTTTGTTAATACTGATGAGCAATTGAAAGAAATACGTTTGGAACGTCAGAAGTTAGAAAAAGAGCGAGTAAAAACTCGTGACGAAAGAAATGAATTAAGACGCACTCTTCGTGAGGAAGCGCGGAAAGAAAGCTATAAAGAACAAATATTAAGGTCTATTTCTGAATTTCAATGTAAACCACTCGCCTATGACAAAAATAAACAATTTACCGGGACACATAAATCTGATAACGATTTAGTATGCACGGTATTTGATGTTCATACTGGGTTAGATGTAAATAATTATTTTAACGTATTTAATGAAGATGTATTAAAAACCAGATTAAATTCTTATATAGATAAGATTCTTGAAGTACAGTTGCGTCACGGTTCAGGATGTCTTAAAGTAATAATGTCTGAACTTGTAAATGGAATCATTCATTTGGCACTACGTATAGAAAATAACCAAAATCTTATTGAGCAATTTTTGACTATAACAAATTATATGTCGGAGTTCTTATCTGAGTTGAGTTATCATTTCGATGATATAGATGTGTATGTTTGTCCCGGTAATCACTCTAGATGTCAAGCCAAAAAAGATGATAATATGCGTGGGGAAAACATGGATTTGCTTGTTATTCCATATTTGCAAGCTAAACTGCAAAACTTCAAGAATATATTGTTCCATGAGAATACGATAGATTCATCAATTGCTATGTTTACAAGCCATGGCAAAAAGATTTTTGCGGTACATGGAGATAAAGATTCTATGAATAACGTAGTTCAGAAACTGACTATGTATACATCCATCCAGCCAGATATTATATTTATGGGTCACAAACACACTAATGCAATGTTGACTTCATATAATACCAAGGTAATTCAGGCTGGATGCCTGTCGGGTGGTGGAGACGAATTTTGTATGGATAAGCGACTAAAAAATAAGGCGGAACAGGTTATTGCTGTTATTAATAATATTGGATTAGATTGTCTGTATGACGTAAAATTTGAGTAACAACGAAAGGATGATTATATTATGAAAATTAACAGAGGAGAGTTAGTAACGCGAATTGCGAATGAGTCTGGACTCACAAAGGGAAACACAGATATTTTTATTGATGCTTTTGTAGAGGTTGTAAGCAAGGCTCTTGAAAATGATGAGTCTGTATTTATGTTAAACTTTGGGACCTTTGAGTTAAAGAAGAAAAAGGAACGTATTGGAACAAATCCTCGTACAAGTGAAAAGATGACGATTCCTGCACATAATTTGCCTTACTTTAAGCCAGGTTCTACGTTAAAAGAACGTGTTAATAAGGAGACGAAATTAAGTAATTAAAAACATAGACAAATGTGTTTATATGTGATATAATGTGTTCATAAAGAAAGGAGAATTATTTATGAATACATCAAATATCACAAATTACAAACCAAAAGATTTTGCTGAATTACTTGGAGTGTCAGTAAAAACTCTTCAACGTTGGGACAGAGATGGAATTCTCAAAGCAAATCGTACTCCAACCGATAGAAGATATTATACTTATGACCAATATTTACAGTTTAAAGGAATTCAAACAGAAAATGATATAAGGGACACAGTAATATATGCAAGAGTTTCTACAAGAAATCAAAAAGATGATTTACAAAATCAAGTAGAATTTTTAAAACAATTCTGTAATGCAAAAGGCATTATTGTAAATCAATGTATTGAAGATTTTGGTAGCGGATTAAATTATAATCGAAAAAAATGGAATAAATTATTAGATGAAGTTATGGCAAATAAGATTAAAACAATAGTAATTTCAAACAAAGACAGGTTTATTCGGTTTGGTTATGATTGGTTTGAAAAATTTTGCGAAAAATTCAACACAAAAATAATTATTGGAAATAATGAAACTCTTTCACCCAATGAAGAATTAGTTCAAGATATTATATCAATATTACATGTGTTCAGTTGTAGATTATATGGGCTTCGCAAGTATAAAAATCAGATAAAGGAGGATGAAGAAATTGCTAAAGAGTTACAAAACGGAAATAAACCCAACGCAGGAACAAATGCAAAAGATAAATAAAACAATTGGAACTTGTAGATTTATTTATAATTTTTACATTGCTCATAATAAAGGACTTTATAACAAAGGTGAAAAATTTATGACAGCAAAATCCTTTAGTGTTTGGTTAAATAATGAATTTTTACCAAATAATCCAGATTATTCTTGGATAAAAGAAGTAAGTTCTAAATCAGTTAAAAAATCTATGGAAAATGCATGTACTGCTTTCACTAAATTTTTTAAAAAGCAAAGCAACTTTCCACGATTTAAGAAAAAGAATAAGTCTGATGTAAAAATGTACTTTGTAAAAAACAATCCAAAAGATTGCTTTTGTGAACGATACAGAATTAACATCCCTACTCTTGGTTGGGTTAAATTAAAAGAAAAGGGCTATATTCCTACTACTAAAGACGGATATGTAATTAAAAGTGGTACTGTTTCTTGCAAAGCCGGAAGGTATTATGTATCAGTTTTAATTGATACTCCTGATACAGAAAAAACACAATTAAATGATTTTGGATTAGGAATTGATTTAGGTGTTAAAGAATTTGTGGTAATTAGTAATGGTATTGTAAAGAAAAATATAAATAAGTCGCAAAAGGTAAAGAAATTAGAGAAACAATTAAAAAGAGAACAGCGTTGTCTATCGAGAAAATACGAAGACTTTAAAAAACGCAACAATAAAATGAAAGGAGAAGCCACTAGGCAAAATATTCAAAAACAAGTCTTAAAGGTACAGAAACTTCATCAAAGAATAGATAATATTCGTACTGACTATATCAATAAATGTGTAAATGAGATAGTAAAAACCAAACCGTCTTATATTACCATTGAAGATTTAAATATAAAAGGAATGATGAAGAACAAGCATCTTTCAAAAGCAGTTGCCTCACAGAAATTCTATGAATTTAGAACTAAACTTGAAGCAAAATGCAAAGAATTAGGAATTGAATTAAGAATTGTAGATAGGTGGTATCCATCAAGTAAATTGTGTCATGAATGTGGTTGTATCAAGAAAGATTTGAAACTTTCTGATAGAGAATATATTTGTGAATGTGGATATCATGCTGATAGAGATTATAACGCAAGTCTTAATTTAAGAGATGCAACATCCTACAAAATAGCATAAACAAGCATTTGTAGGCATGTACCGATGGCTTAGTCGGGAATTTACGACTGTGGACTGTACAAGAACTTGTGAGTAGT
>CACXES010000077.1 GCA_902766745.1 uncultured Ruminococcus sp. | reverse complement strand
GTCGGCAGAAGTGCCGTTGCTGCTTCTGCATATATGAGCTGTTCCCGTATATATAACGATTATGACGGAATACAGCACGATTACACACGAAAGCAAGGACTTGTCTATGAGCAAGTGTTACTACCAGCGCAAGCACCGCCGAAGTGGAAAGACAGAAGTGTTTTATGGAACGCTGTTGAAGAAACGGAAAAATCAAAGGACAGCAGACTTGCACGGGAATTTGTTGTTGCCTTGCCTACGGAACTATCCAAAGAAGAAAATATATCCTTGCTTACAGAGTATGTGCAGAAGAATTTTGTAGCAGACGGGATGTGTGCCGATTTCTGTATTCACGATACGGACGGACACAATCCCCATGCACATATTATGCTGACCGTTCGACCGCTTGACAAAAACGGCAAGTGGCAGAGGAAAACCGAAAAAGAATATTTGTGCGTTAAAAATGGTGAAGAACGGGGTTTTACATCAAGCGAATTTAAGATCGCACAGCCGGACGGTTGGGAAAAACAATATCAGTACATAGTCGGCAAAAAGAAAGTATATATGCCACCCTCTGTTGCAGAACAACAAGGTTATGAAAGAACTTCAAAATATCCGAAAAGCACACGCTACGGCAGACAAAATCCAATCGCTGAAAGGTGGAACAGCGAGGAACAGTTGCAAATATGGCGAAAGAATTGGGCAGATATAAATAATCTGTATTTAGAGCGCAAAAATGTAGATAGCCGTATCGACCACCGAAGCCATAAGGCAAGAGGTATTGACGAACAGCCTACCATACACGAAGGAGTTACCGCAAGAATAATTGAGAAAAATGGCGGCGTTTCCGAACGGTGCGAAATTAATCGTCAAATCAAAGAGGATAATCGTATTTTGCGTGAAATCAAAAATAGGATAAAGAAACTGACGGAGGCGCTCAAACGCACTTTGCCCGCTGTTGCTGAAACGCTTGAAAAATTAAGGGGCATTATGATTCACTGTCGGTATGTCATGAATTTTGCCGATAAGTGGAAAACCGTGAAGACGGCGGAGGCCGCAAGGCTGAAAATCCATTGTGACGATTATGCAGCGATTACGATTGAATTAAAATCAAAAATCAGCGAACGCAAACAAAAGCAAGCCGAGAAAGCGAAAACACCGCCTATTAAGATTTTCAAGCATAAGGAATTGACGCAAGCTATCAATAAATTATCAGAGCAAATTGAGGAATTGCACACAAAGAAAAGTACAATTTTAGCAACACTCAATACAAAGGATATACAGACGGTCAAAACTAAAATTTCCGATATTCAAAAAGCCATGCCAATTATGGAAAGACACTCAAACGAAAGCAGAGAAAAAATTGCCGATACACAAAAGGAATATGCGGAGTTAAAGGAGCAGGCACAGGAATTTGATACGGAAGAATTACAGAGTTTGCGATATAACATCAGATCGAAAGCTGAAAGCGAAACAATATCAGATTTACGGAAAATTTACGGCAGTTCATTTATTCAAAATATCTATGATATCGCAAAGGCTGAAACCGATAAATCCATAGGCGAAACGGAAAAACATTCTCTGCTTAAACGGCTTGAAAATTTCAAAAGTAAGGAAAAGGTGAAATATCCCGATAATATCCGATATAAGCACAAGAAAGAGAATGAACGGTAAATGAACAAGAAAAAGAATCATCGAGAAAATCGACGGCTGATCATGCCGTAAAATCAACACTTTTTAAGGCGGTTTGTGGTAAGGCAATACCCTAACCTCAAATCGCCCGAAAGTCACATCTATTGGATCAATCATTGTTTCATAAAAACTTTCGTCACAATAACTAATTTTAGGATGCGACCGTTTACTAATCAACAAAAATGTGGTATAATAAAATATATCATAGTATGGAAAAATGTTAATATGGTATAACATTTTGATTGAGAAAGATAAGGATATGTTAAAATATCGCTATATATACGGAGGACATTTATATATGAAAATAGCAATTTGTGACGATCAACAAATATTTATTGACAGGCTTAGAAATTTGATTGCTGATGAGGATGCCGAGATATATGTTTTTCATTCGGGTGACGAGCTTCTGAACTCAAATGTTGACTTTGATATAGTTTTGCTGGATATAGAAATGCCCGGAACCGATGGCTTGGGAGTTGCCGCAGAACTATATCGAAAAAACAGAAAAACTTTGCTTTTGTTTATAACCTCTCACAGAGAGTATTCAACAAAAGGTTACGAATTTCGGGCATTCAGATATATCCTCAAATCCGAGCC
>CACXES010000076.1 GCA_902766745.1 uncultured Ruminococcus sp. | reverse complement strand
TCCCGCTGCAAGAATCGCCTTAATTACCTCTGTTCCTGCAGATTCTGCTTTGATTTCTTTAAATATATCGTTGCTTACCCAAAATACAGGAACCATAGAATAATATGTTGAATATGAGTTTATGTAATCCAATGTACCACCCGGTAAAATGGTTTCAAATTTACCCGAGCTATCTTTTATTGAGCTTGTAGGCGTCCTGAGTCTTATACCGTTTACATCGTTATATCCGATTATGTTGGCGTATTTATAGTATTCGTTTACACTCAACGGCGCTAACTTTGCGGCAACAACAGTATCGTTTTGCATATTTGAACGTGTCGAATCTAAATTTGAACTCCCTGCCTCAGTTTCCCAATTTGTATTTTGCAGATACCTTTGCATCGATTCAGACATAATTTTATTTGTGATAAAGTCAGTCTGATTCATTTTATAAATAATACTTTTTGAATCAGACGCACTGATAATTTGAGTTTGCGCCGTATTATCATCATAGATACTCAAACCCGAAACGGCTGGCATCGCAAAAAAAGACTTGTCTTTATCTTTGTGCAATAACAATAACTCTTTTGATTTATTATTGTTTTCGTCAACAAAGACTACTTTATTGGCATCCGCAGATTTCTCCGTTGCATGGGGAACAGATTCCCCCCAATCGAGTATATGTTTAAGATTCTCACCAATCTGTACGGTATTTGAAACATATTTCTTTGCTTGATTATCCGTTAAAACTGCACAAATATACTTGTCTGCCATATCGTTTGTAATTATGTATGCGTCACCGGAATTTGATATTTCGTCCCAACTTACGTTATCCGCTGAAGAATAAAATTTAATTTCGCTCTTATTTCCAAAAACACCGCTATTGTTTAAATCCGAAACAGACAATGTATAACCTGATTTAATCTTGTCACCGTTTGATGTAATTTGAATTTTGTTCTCGATTGCATCGCTGATACCTACCGAATTAAGCGTCACCCTATTAATGGTTTCCGTTGATGTGTCCGCATAAGAAACAACACTTGTTCCGACCAACATTGCCACACTTAAAAATGAGGCTATTACCTTTTTGATTATCATTCCTTTTTCCTCCTTACCCAATTTGGTATTTTTATTAATTATTTATCATCGATTGAAGGTTAGCTTTTTGGCAAAGCAATTTTCTTGTAAAGATCCGTTCTTATAGGACTTTTCATCATATTAAGTGCATCGGCATATCTTAGTATTGTCAACACGAAAGATTTGATTATATTTGATTCTCCATTCATCAAGCCATTTTATATAAAGTATTTCACCATCAAAGCAAACGTGATGGATACTGATTTTTAATATCAATATTTTAATCAAAAAGCTGTCTACCTTTTTTTGTTACATAGCCTACAAATTCATCAAGATTATTTCTGCCATTGTACCACAGCATCCATTTTTCTTCCTCTTCATTCCAAAGGAATGATGGCTTATAACAAGCATCCGCATCCCACGTCCCTGCATCAGGAGTGACAATGGGGTTAAGCGAGGACTTTTTCCACTGCGTTATTCCGTTGTCAGAGTGCGCCATACATATTTGAGCTTTTTCTACTGTTTCATAGCCTATATAAAACATGAGGTACCCCATATCGTCAGTCTTAATAACTTGACATCCGCCAACACGGTCTTGCTCATAGATATTTCCCTCTTCTTTTGTAAATATAGGGTTAATTATAGACTTTTTCCAATGAATTCCGTCATCACTTTCAGCATAGGCGAGAACATTAGGCTCTATGGTTTCACCTGATGCATACCACATTTTGAACTTTCCCTCATCATAAAGTACACAAGGGTTCATTACCGAGAAGCCTTCCCAAGGATATTCGCTGACCATAACCGGTTCATTTATCACCCGCTTAAAACGGATCCCGTCTTCACTTTCTGCGTACCCGATGTAACTATGCCCACGAGCTTGACCTGTGTACCACATCATATATTTGCCGTTAACTTTAAGTACGCAGTTTCTGTTGAGGTTATCTTCCCAACCACTTTCTTCGTTGAATTCAAGTGTTATTTGCGGTTTCTCCCAATGAATACCGTCATCAGAGAAGGTTACGGCAAGTGATTTCTTCGGCCGCCACGAGAAGTCCATTCTGTATCTGCCGTTTTCACGAGTAACATAAACGTCAAAGCAAGTTCCGAGCTCGGGACCGCCTAAAACCGGGTTGTTTTCATATTTTCTAAATCTTTCCATTGTTGTTCTGTCCTTTTTATATGTTAAATTTTATAGTATCAAGTATAGGCATTGTTTTTATCTTTTCTCCGTCACAGAATACCGTAAATCCTTGACCGATATTATAATGCTCACCTGTTTTATCCCAAACAACTGTAATATAGTATCCATGATACAGTATTCCGTCTGCACAAAAGTAATCAAGGTCATTTTCACTGAATAACGGATTTACTGTTACTGTTGCATCAAGGCTTGCCCTTATACCCGCAAGACCGCTGATAACCAAATCGCAAAAGGTAGAATGGTTATAATCCTTACCACGTTCTGCGTCATCAGGAAGCGGAGTTTGGTTGTGAAGATAATCTCTTGCAATCCATGCTCCCGTAAACGGGTCAATATCCTCATCAATAAACGGCTTTTCGCCCAAATATTGAGATTTTGAATATGTATCAAGCAATCCGTAGTAATCGGATTTCTTCATAATATTTTGATTATAGTTGTTAAGAAGGTTGCCGAGTGCGGTTAGGGTTTGCGAAGTTGCAAACGGCCACGACGGTCCATTCCAAAGACACGCATGAGGATATTTAAGCATAAAGTCGGGGTGATTTCTTTCTGCTGTGGTTGGACCGAAGGGCGCTTTGAAATAATTTTCGTCGTTTAGCAAACGCCATGCAGTTGTTTTTTTGTCATCAGGGATATTGAAATACCATGGCACATATCCAATTTCCTCACGGACCCCCGAAAAGTTATAATCCTTATTTTCACTTAATGACATATAAAAATCCGCGTCACTGTTCCAAAGCTTTGTATTAATAATTTCTTTAAGTTCAGAGTATTTGTCATAGAAAAGTCTACTGTCATCTTCTTTCCCCAATAGTTTTGCAATTTGATAAATAGCATAAGCGTCACCGCACATATACGAGTTAATAGTGGGGCGATACCCACTTCCGCTGATAGAAAACTCCATACCGTCACGGTCATCAATTTGATAGAAGAAACCGCCTTCTCTTAAATGTGTTCTCTCCCATTCAAAATAGTTGTGTTTAAGGTCCTCAAAAAGCTCCTTGGCAACAGTTAAATCACCTGTAACCTTGCACATAGCAAGAATAGAATCGGCAACCCAGAAACTGTAAAGCCTGAGTGATGCATCTTCCGTAAACCAAAACTTTGCATAGTCTGTTGTATAGTTTTGCATGTGCAGCCAACGTCCCTCGTAGAAGTGGTGACCTGCGGGACAACAAATTGTATTGTATTTACCCGCCCAAGGTACATCAGGCAAAAATTCAGTAATAACATAGCCAATAGGGGTCAGCTTTATGTGCTTGCAATATGTATGCCAACGGAAGTAGTATATTTGTTCTATAGTCTTGTTTGACATATCAACAAGAGGTATTCCGATATCAAAAGGTGAAAATGCTGTCCCTAACTCAGAGTACTGTTCACGTTTTTTTTCATATTCAAGTATCTTATATACATTTTTTTTCACAAATTTTCTCCTTGACAAGTATTTGTATTTATAATATTATTATAATACTATATAATACAATTTTCAATTTAAAAATGTTTTAAAATATATACATTTTGTTAGAATGAGGTGAATCAAATGTTGAACGAAAGCTGTAAAGTATACGAAAAATATGCAAACACGCCCAGTCAAATTGCATTGGATATATATTTTTATGCAGAATGGGCAGGATATTTTGTTTGCAATCCTGATTTTTTTATTGAACGTGAGAACAATAAATCAATTTTGGTTTTATACACCGAGTCAGGCTGCGGAATATTGGAATACAGAGACAAAACCTATGAATTAACAAAAAACACAATTGCGTTAATAAATTGTCTTGAACCTCACAGATATCATCCGAATGGTGAAGAAAAGTGGAAGTTTTTTTACTTTCATTTTGCAGGATTAACATGCTTTAAAATGTTTGAATACGTGTATTCGCTTGAAGATAGTGCAAAATTTGAAGGAAGTAGTATACTTTTTGACTATATCAAGGATGTTGTTTCGATGTGCAAAACGAGAGCGGTTGCTTTTGAAACAAAAATCTCAAAAAGAATTAACGGAATAATATATGAACTGATTATAAATAGACAACAAAGGAAAAAGAATGGTATCGATACTATATGCGAATATATCAATGATAATTATGCGGAAGAAATATCCGTAGAAGAGCTTGCAAAAATGCTAAACTATTCAAGATGCTATTTTTCGGTTAAGTTTAAGCAATTAACAGGAATGACACCTCACGAATATATAAAAAAACGAAGAATAGACAGAGCCAAAGAGCTTTTGCTTGAAAATAATACCTCAATTGAAAAAATTGCAGAGTTAATAGGCTATAATGATGTATGTAGCTTTATTCGAGCATTCAAAGACACAGAAAATATCACGCCGTTGCAGTTTAAAAAGAAGTATTTTTACTGACTCCCGGGCGGTGTTAGGGAGGCTGTATAGTCAACCGTGTAAATGGAAATAATCTCCAATATAAAATAAAAGGAGATAATAAATCATGACACAGTTGAATGAAC
>CACXES010000075.1 GCA_902766745.1 uncultured Ruminococcus sp. | reverse complement strand
TCCCGCTGCAAGAATCGCCTTAATTACCTCTGTTCCTGCAGATTCTGCTTTGATTTCTTTAAATATATCGTTGCTTACCCAAAATACGGGAACCATCGCATAAAATGTTGAATATGAGTTTTGGTATTGCATTGTACCGGAGTCCAATACAGTCTCAAACTTACCTGCTGAAGCAGATGTTACAGAACTTGTAGGAGTTCTAAGCATTATACCATTTACATCGTTATAACCGATTATATTTCCGTATGTATAGTATTCGCTTGCACTTAACGGTGCTACCTTTGCGGTAGTAACAGTATCGTTTTTCATATTCGAACGAGTTGTATCCAAATTTGAACTTCCTGCCTCTGTTTCCCAATTTGTAGTACGCAAATACTTTTGCATTGATATCGGCATAATATTAGTTGTTATATAATTTTCCTGATTCATTTTATAAATAATACTTTTTGGATCAGAAGCACTGATAATTTGAGTTTGCGCCGTATTATCATCATAGATATTAAAGCCCGAAACAGCAGGCATAGCGAAGAAAGTCTTTTCCTCACCCCTGTGTAATAATAATAACTCTTTTGATTTATTATTATTTTCATCAATAAATACAACCTTATTTGTATCTACGGACTTCTCTACTGCACCGGGAACAGCATTTCCCCAAGAGAGCAAATGTTTAAGGTTATTGCCGACCTGTACAGTATTTGAAACATATTTCTTTGCTTGATTATCCATTAAAACTGCACAAATATACTTGTCTGCCATATCATTCGTGATTGTATATACTTCACCGGCATTCGATATTTCATTCCAATTTTCGTTATCAGATGAATAATAGAATGTGATGTTGCTCTTATTTGCAAGAACACCACTGTCTTCTAAATCCATAACAGACAATGTATAACCCGATTTAATCTTGTCACCGTTTGATGTAATTTGAATTTTATCCTTAATTGCATCGCTGATGCCTACCGAATTAAGCGTCACCCTATTAATGGTTTCCGTTGATGTTTCCGCAAATGAAGCAACACTTGCCCCAACCAACATTGCCACACTTAAAAATGAGGCTATTACCTTTTTGATTTTCATTCCTTTTTCCTCCTTACCCATTTGGTATTTTTTATTTTTTAATAATTTACTACCGACAAAATAGTCTCTTTTTATAAAACAGCTCTATCATACCACTCATTTGCTTGTTCTTCAGTTTCATTTCCAGCTGCCTCGTCCCAAACCACTTTCGCTCTGTTCAATCTACGATTCTCACCAAACTCGTCACCACATTTTAATACTGTATTGTCCGTTTTATCATATTCCGCCATCCTGTATAATAGTTTTATAAGAAATAAATCATATTAACGGGATTTTGTATAAACAAAGCTTAATGTTAATTAATCCCATAATCCGTCTATTGCATCTATTTTCGCTATTATTTCATCTGCAATATCTTTATCCTCGCTTGCCGTAGGATGACCTAAACTTGAAGCTGAGAAATTATTTAAATTCAAATAATAAAATCCGTTGCTTTCTCCTCCCTTATCAGCTACCGCTTTCTCGACTAATTTTGGATACCCCCAATTTGTTCTTGAAATACACAATACTTTTACGTTCGGATATGCCGCCCTTATGTTATCTAATAACTCAGAGTATTTCTCATAGAACATAGTCGGAACACTTGAATCAGAAAGACGTACTTCTCCGTTCCTATCATTTTCACCCAAGAAAACGGTAACTAATTGTGGTGTAAAATCACTATAATTCCACTTTTCGCGATTAGACATATTTAAATTACTATCTTTAACATATACCTCTGAATAACCAAATTGGTCAAGCATTGTGTCATCATAGTCAACAATATTTAAATATACACCTTTGCCGCCATAAGCAATTACATTATAATCCGCGTCATAATTTCTTGCAACAAACCCAGTATACGAATTATAGTTATCCGAGTTTTGCGCACAGAACGATTTCAAATATGAGAGCTCGGGCGAATTTGCATAACCCGTTGTAAAGCTATCGCCGATAAATTCTATTTTCTTAGCTCTCTCAACTGTTGCCTTAGGCTCTCCGTCGGTGCTTATTTTGCTTATTCTTACAGTTCCGCAGGATGCCTCTGACGAACGTTTCAGTGCTAACTTATATGTTCCTTTCTTATGACCCTTAAATATTCGATTCCAGCCTTGCTTTAACTTTATTCTTTTTACACATGTCTGTCCGTTTGATTCATATTGACAGACATTAAAATAGTTACCGTTTGTCACACTGTCATCATAAGAAGATGCATCAACATATACATTTGCAACAATTCCCGTAAATTCAAATTCGAATCCTGAATTCGGCCAGTTAAAGGTTCTACTGTTTTCTGTATTATCAACTATACCCCTTCCCAAAACACGAACACTCTTTCCATCCAATACCGAATACTCATTAATCGTTCCGGGAACAACATAGGTATAACTCTCGGCAATAGGAAAAATTGTTTGAGCATTCTTCCATAAATAGAATGTTATATTATCCGTTTCCGCAACATCATTTGAAACTTCAATTGTTTTTACAATATTGCTTTCACCGTGTACAACTGTTACATCTGCATTTTTAATAAACTTTAATCTGTTATCTGAATCAGATACCGCACAAATGATTTTTGCATCTATATCCGCATTCGGGTTTGATGCTGCAATATCTATTGTTACATCTTTGCCGTCCAAAGAAATATCGTTAAGCGATGTATAAATTATATCTTTTGTATCTTTAAAATATCCAAGCTTAATCAGTTCTTTATTAGAATATCCCAACTCTTCCGCTTCATCTATCGATAACATACTCGGCAAATTAATAACAGCCAAAGCGTCAATACCAGAATTAATCGCATCAATCTTTACCTGCTTATACATTCTCTTATCAATGTTTGTTTCAATCCTGAGCTTATAAAAAGTTGAGGTCGATTTAGTATAATCTATGATGCCCGATGGAAGCAGAATTTTAAAGTTACCATTTTCTTTGTATGCATTGAAAGGAGATCTTGTTCTGATTGAATCTCCGTCACGATAGCCTATTTTACTTGCATACTTATACAATTCCGTAATGCTCGGAATAGCAACCTTTGAATAATCAACCGTATCATTTGTCATTTTATCCGCATATCCTGCTTCTGTTTCCCAATACTTCGTATTCAAAAACCGTTCTTTACCGTCCGGAACAATATATTTTGTGATAAACTCCTTTTGGTTGATATAGTACGCCACGGAATTTTCATCCATTGAATCATAAATCTGATATAATCCATCAGGTTCTTCCGGATTAACATAAGTTGCTTTGTTGTCCAACGAATCACTCAGCAATAAAACACTGTCCTCATCCGAATCAAGCATAGTATATCCGATTCCTCTTAAACCATCTTCGTCTAAATATAGTCTGTTGGTCTTATCCGCATACTCCTTAATACCTGTGGGGGCTTCGTGCCATTTTCCGATATATTCTAAGTTCTCTCCCACCAATAATGAATTTGATATATACTTTGTACCGTCCCGCATTTTAGCGGCAGCAATAACATACTTATTCGC
>CACXES010000074.1 GCA_902766745.1 uncultured Ruminococcus sp. | reverse complement strand
TTATACATTGCCGACCGGGCAGTAGGGTTCCCGAAAAACGGAGGGTTGTACCCGACGTTTTTTGGGAGGAGGAGCCGCAGCGGAGCAGGCGACGATGCGAATAAACGAGCATCGAGCAAGTGGAGCAAGTGGCGACGAGGGCGCAGGGCAATTATTCAATAAAATTATTTCGGATTTATAATTTGCACAATGTTGCCGTGCGGAGTAAACGGGGAAAACATCAAAATATTCCTAATTATACGCAATTTTTTTCAATTTACAATCGACAACAAAATAATTTATGACAATTCGGTAACAAAAATTGACATTAAATATGTATTGTGCTATGATATACCGTGAGAAAAACGCAGTCAGAATAATAAAACAGAAAATAGTTGATAAAGGGGCATTTATCGATATGAACGAGGATATAATATACGGCAGAAATCCGATAACCGAGGCACTTGAGTCGGGGCGCACCATAGATAAGCTTTTCGTGCAGGAGGGGCTTCGCAATTCGGCGGTAGGACGGATACAGAGGCTTGCGCGGGAGTGCGGAGTTCGGTGCATAATCACCGATAAGCGGCGGCTTGACAAGCTGACCGAGGGCGCAAATCATCAGGGCTTTGCGGCGGTCTGCGCCGCACATAGCTATACAGAGCTTGAGGATATTTTGTCGGCTGCGCGAAATTCCGACATACCGCCGCTTTTGGTGGCGGCAGACGGCCTGACCGATCCGCAGAATTTAGGCAGCATTATCCGAACGGCAAACGCCGCCGGCGCACATGGGGTGATTATCCCGAAAAACCGTAGTGTGTCGCTCAATTCGGTGGTGGCGAAGGTATCCGCCGGGGCGGTGGAATACACGCCTGTGGCACGGGTGACCAACCTTGCACAGACGCTGGAACGCCTGAAAAAGGAAGGTTTTTGGATTGCCGGAACCGATCTTCGGGCAGAGCAGTACCATTACGATGCCGACCTGACCGTGCCTCTGGCAATAGTTATCGGTAGCGAGGGCAAGGGCATGAGCCGCATTGTCCGTGAGGCGTGTGACTTCCTGGTGAAAATTCCGATGCCGGGCAGGATTGAATCCCTGAACGCTTCGGTTGCGGCGGGGGTTCTGCTTTACGAGGTTCTGCGGCAGAGAATGAACAAGGGAAAAGCGGAATAAAATTGAGATTTACATGACGGGAGAATGAAAAATGATCAGAGTTTTGGCGATAGGAGATATAAACGGCGAGGACGGCAGAGAGTATGTGTACAACAGCCTCGGAAGAATACGCAGCAGATATGATATTGACTTCTGCGTAGCCAACGGCGAGAATACCGCCGAGCCCAACGGGATTACACGAGATATAGCCGGTACGCTGACACGGTGCGGTGTTGATGTGATAACAATGGGAAACCACACCTATGACAACAAGGAGTCGGCGGGGGTTTTGGAGGATTTTGAAAACGTGATACGGCCCCTCAACTTTCCGCCCGAGGCGGAGGGAAACGGCTGTACCGTCTGTGACATCGGCAAGGCGAGGATTGCGGTAATAAGCCTATCGGGCAGAGTGAATATGACGCCGGTTGACTGTCCTTTTCACGCAGTGGAGCGCTTACTTCCCAAGACGGATGCGGATATAGTGATTGTGGATATGCACGCCGAGGCGACCTCGGAGAAGCTTGCCATGGGTCATTTTCTTGACGGAAGGGTCAGCTGCGTTTTCGGAACGCACACCCATGTACAGACCGCAGACGAGAGGATTCTGCCCGGCGGCACCGGATTCATATGCGACTTAGGCATGACCGGGGTGGAGAACTCGGTTCTCGGCGTCAAGAAGGAGATAATTGTCAGTCATTTTTATAATCCGGTGAAGCGTGTCCGTTTTGAAAAGGCACAGGGCGAGGTTTGGTTTTGCGGATGTATATTCGAGATAGACGAGAAAAGCGGCAAGACCGTGTTGGTGGAGCGGCTTCGGTTTAACAGGCTTCAGTGAGGTAGATGAAAAGTGGGGATTTACGAATACAAATGCGGTGACAGGCATTATTTAAAATCGGGGCTGCTGCCCGAAAATGAGGTTGTGCATGGCTTTACCTCGGCACAGGGCGGAGTCAGCCGCGGCAGGATATGCGGCTTTAACTTGGGCTTTCGGGTGCATGATGACGAGTGCGCCGTCCGCGAAAATTATCGTCTTTTGGCGGAGGATTTGGGGATTTCTCTCGACCGAACCGTTCTCGCCAAGCAGACGCATACGAAGAATATACGAATTGTGACCGAGGCGGACGCCGGGAAGGGAATAGTCCGCGACAGCGATATAGAGGACACAGACGGACTTGTCTGCAATATTGAGAACATGGCGTTGGTGGTGTTTTCCGCCGACTGCATCCCCATACTTTTGTATGATCGGGAAAGGCGCGTTATTGCGGCGGTTCACTCCGGCTGGCGCGGAACGGTACAGAGAATAGGCGCCGCGGCGGTTGAGGTTATGGAAAAAGAATTCGGCAGCAGGCCGTCGGACATAGCTGCCGCCATCGGCCCGGGAATCGGACCGTGCTGCTTTGAATTCGGCAGTGATGCGCCGGAGTATTTTGACAGGAAGTACCTGACAGAGAGGGAGGACGGAAAATTCCTCGCAGATATTTGGAGGATGAACCGTGATATATTGATTCAGAGCGGTCTTGAGCCGCAGAACATAGATTTAAGCGGCGTATGTACTGTCTGTAATTCGGATAAATACTATTCCTACCGCACGCATAAGGACAGGACGGGCAGGCAGGCGGCGGTAATTATGCTTAGGGTGAGAGAATTTTAAGCAAACCGATCAGCTGTTTGCAAAAGTGAAAAAATGCGTAAAATAGGGATATATTAAAATATCGTTTTGTATGTTTTTCGCTTGCCTCACACATTAGCAGTAAACGTATTATAAATCCGAAATAATTTTAATGAATAATTGCCCTACGCCCATACAGTTGCCAAGCCCAACTGCAATGAAAAATTATTTCGGATTTGAAGCGTTTCGCTTCACCGACTCCGCTGTAACTTTGACGAAACAGATACCGATATTTTTACACAAGATAGAAGTTCAAATATTAAAAATAAATCAAAGAGGTAATCATTATGCTGAAAATTAAGGATTTAACGGTAAACTACTTAAAAAACCCAATCGGGCTTGACACAGAGCGCCCCGAATTTTCGTGGAAGCTTGAGTCTGACACGGAAAACACCTTCCAGACCGCTTACAGAATCCGAGTGGACAAAATGTGGGACAGCGGCATTGTGTCCGGCGGCAACAGCGTTTTTGTCAAGTACCACGGTGCGCCACTTTGCCCAAAGACGGAGTATAAGGTAAATGTTACCGTGTACGATAACTACGGCCGTGAGGCACAGGCGGACTGTACCTTTGAAACGGGACTTATGAGTTGGAAGGGCTGGCGTGCCCGGTGGATAACCAACTTCGAGAAGGACGGCTTTGTGCCTGTGTTCAGAAAAGAGTTTTCCGCACCCAAAAAGGTCAGTCGTGCAAGGCTTTACGCAACCGCCCTCGGCGTGTACGAAATCAGAATCAATAACCGGCTCATCAGCGACGCACGCTTGGCTCCCGGCTTCACGCCGATACATATGGATTTGCTGTATCAGACCTATGATGTGACCGAGCTGATAGCCGAGAAAAATGCCGTATGCATGGCGGTTGCCTCCGGCTGGGCGAGCGGCGCAATTTCTCGTGATTGCTATGATTTATCAGAGGTTGCGGCACTTTTGCAGCTTGAGATAACCTATGAGGACGGGAGTGTTGACTTTATATGCACCGATAATGAATGGAAGTGCTTTGACTCGCCCTGGTCGAGGGCGGACATATACAACGGTGAGACCTATGACGCCGCCCTGTATGCCGAAGCCCTCTATCTGCCCGACTGTGACGGGGAAAAGCTGAAGCGTGTAGTATTCAAAAGCTATCCCTATATGCAAATTTCGGGGCAGAAGCACGAGCCTGTTCGCAAGCAGCAGCCGATATCTCCGATTGAATTGATAATTACGCCCAAGGGTGAGAGGGTTCTCGACTTCGGTCAGAACATAACGGGAGTCGTACACTTCCGCACCAAAGGCAGCCGAGGCGACAAGGTCACCTTTGACCATGCGGAGGTTTTGGACAAGGACGGAAACTTCTATACCGAGAATATGCGCAAGGCGCAGAACCTTATCGAATACACCCTGTGCGGCGGCGATGCCGAGGAGTTTGAACCGACCTTCTCGTTCCAGGGCTTCAGATACATTCGCCTTATCGATTATCCCGGCGAGATTCGGCTTGAGGACTTTTGGGCTTATCCCATGCACACCGACTATAAAAAGACGGCGGACTTCAAATGCTCCGACAGCGATGTCAATCAGCTTTATCAAAACGTTTTGTGGGGTCAGGACGACAACTTTTTGGATGTTCCGACCGACTGTCCTCAAAGGGACGAGCGCATGGGCTGGACAGGCGATGCTCAGGTGTTCATTAAGGCGGCGGCAATAAACCGCTGTGTGGGACCGCTGTTTAACAAGTGGCTCAACGATGCCGCACTGGAGCAGCAGGGCGATGGTCAGATTATGCCGATAGTTCCGCGCATGACCGGTGAGGGCTGCCGTGCGGCATGGGGCGATGCCATAACAATCTGTCCCATGGAAATATACAGAGCCTACGGTGATAAGACAATCATCAAAAACCTTTTTGAAAATATGGAGCGTTGGGTCGGATATATTAAATCACAGGGTGAAAATCCGTATCTGTGGAATACCGGGTTCCAGTACGGCGACTGGCTGGGACTGGATGCCGAGGAGGGCAGCTATGAAGGAAAGACGGATAAATACCTGATTGCGACCGCATTCTACGCCTTATCCTGCAAAAACACAGCCGAGGCGGCAGAGATACTCGGATATGCAGACAAGGCGGAGTATTACAACGATTTATACGTCAAAATCCGCGATGCCTTCGGCAAGGAATACCTAAACCCCGACGGCACCGTAAAGCAGCAGACTCAGACCGCAAACACCCTTGCGCTGTGGTTTGACCTAACCGATAACAAGACCGCTGTTGCCGCTGACCTTGCAAGGCTTGTGGAGAACAACGGAAGGAAGCTCAGCACCGGCTTTGTGGGTACGCCGTATATTGTCTATGCCCTGTCACGGAACGGATATACGGAGCTTGCCTATGACCTGCTTCTGCAGAGGGATTTCCCCTCGTGGCTGTACCCGATTTCCAAGGGTGCAACCACCATATGGGAGCATTGGGACGGCATAAAGCCTGACGGAAGCTTCTGGAGTGCGGATATGAATTCGTATAACCACTATGCCTACGGTGCGGTTGCCTCATGGCTGTTCACCGATGTCTGCGGAATCAATTACACCTCGCCGGGCTACAAGTCCTTTGACATAAGGCCGGTTTTGGATTCGAGATTGACCGATGCCCGTGCAGAGCTTGACACCATGTACGGGAAGATAGTTTCCGCATGGGAGACGTCTGCGGACAGCGTGAGGTTTGAGATTGAGGTTCCGCCCAACACCACCTGCCGCTTTGAATACGGAGGTGTGTCAAAATGCTTCGGCAGCGGTCGTCATGTGTTCACATTTGAGCGGTAATAACCCGAAAATCCGCAGTATTCTGCGGAAAATTTAGAAATTGTGCGGCAAATATTTATAATTTGTTTATAGTCGCTTTACAAATTTTCTATACAACCATATTATACTAAAAGAGTAAATTCGAATTGCATTGTGATCATGGTGCTTGAAAAAGATCAATTTGTAGACGATTATAAAATGTGGAAACACAAAATTGTGGATAACTCTCCGCAAAATCCGAAATAATTTTTTTCGTTGCAGTTGGGCTTGGCAACTGTATGGGCACAGGGCAATTATTCAATAAAATTATTTCGGATTTATAATACGTTCAATGCTGATGTGTGGGGCAAACGGAGAAAACATTTAAAACGGACTTTTAAAATATCCATATTTTACGCAGCTTTTTGCGTTTTACAATCGGCTAAGATCAATTTGTGTAAGGAGAGATTTAATATGAATGTAAAGAAAAAGTATTTTCGTGCGCTGGCAGGACTGGGCGCCGGGGCGGTTCTGCTGTCTGCGGCGGTGTTTGCCAACTACGACAGCGCAAACGGCTACACCAACTGTAAAACGGCACTTTTGGGCTTGCTTGACTGTGACAATATGTCGATAGATCACACCACGGAGATAAGCCTTGACGGCGAGAGGGCAATGGCATACTACGGTTCGCTTAAAATACACGGCGGCGGAAATCCGTCCTTCCGTGCGGAGCAGACCTATGAGGACGGTGATGCTTCACGGGTGGATATCGAACAGATGCAGGACGGAAAGAATATATACACATATACAGACGAAAAAGGTGAAAAGCACAGCCATTACTATTCAACGGATACGGCAGCCAAGTCGGTGGTCGCTCAGATGAACGAGAGCGGAAACAACTTGGGCAATAAGGTTGTAAGCTTTGCCGAAACCATCGGTGACGCACTTATCGGCGATTTGAAGAACAATTTTGTTTTGGTTTCGGAGGAGAACGGTATGTCAACGTATTCGGTCAGCCTGACCCGTGAGCAGATGCCGTCCTATGTCAATTCGGGAATATCCGTCCTTGCGTCACTTGTGACGGCAAATGCGGATGAATCGGCGATTGATGAGGCTGAGCTTTCGCCGTCGGAAAAGGCAGCACTTTCGATATTCGGTTCATCAGAGCCGTATGTCCGTGATGCACAGCTTACCATGACCGTTGACGGTGAGCTTCACCCCACAAGCATTATTTGCAAAATCAACTTTGTGGGCTATGACCGAGACGGCGGTGAGCATACACTTTCCCTTTCATCGGATTTGGAGCTGTATGACTTCGGAAGTACGGAGATAGAGCCGATTTCCGAGGAGGAGCTTTTGAAAATGGAGAATATGGAGAAATATTACATCGACTAAGAAGCTGCGGATGATGCCGACAAGGAGTAATTCCTGTCGGGAGAGGTGTATGTATGTGCAAGGTTTTGGAAATTGAAAAGATTACAAAGAGATACAAAAACGGCAGAGGCGTCACCAATATTACCTTGACGGTGAACGCCGGAGAGATTGTCGGCTTGCTCGGGCCTAACGGCTCGGGCAAGACCACGATAATGAAAACCGTCGGCGGACTTATCCATGCCGACAGCGGAAAAATTAAAATTCTCGGCATTGATACCGAGAGCGAGACGGAGGCGGCACTGGCGGAGACGGGGTCTTTGATTGAGAACCCCGCACTTCACGGGTTTATGACTGCGGAGCAGAATTTAAGGCTTGCTGCGGCGTATTATCCCGACGTGAACGATGAGCGAATCGAGAAGGTTCTGGAATTGGTGGGACTTCTGCCATACCGCTCTGACAAGGTGGGGCGCTTCTCCCTCGGAATGAAGCAGAGACTCGGACTGGCTTCCGCAATGCTGTCGGAGCCGAAGCTTCTGATATTGGATGAGCCGCTGAACGGACTGGATATCGAGGGCGTTATCCGTGTGCGTGAGCTTATCGGAAGGCTCTCGGAGGAGAGAGGCACAGCCTGCCTTATATCGGGGCATGTGGCGGCGGAGCTGGAGAAGATATGCACTCATGTTGCCGTGCTTCACAACGACAGGCTTGCCGCCTTCGACACGGTGGAAAATGCGTTAAAATTCCGTCCCACGCTTGAGGATTACTATATCTCGGTGGTAAGGGAATGCGAGGGGAGGCTTGCTCTGTGAAAAGCTATGCTTCGTGTCTTTGCGGTGAGCTTAAAAAGCTTGCCGTGAGGAAAAAATACTTGATACTTACTATTGTTATGGCGGCGGTAAGCATTGCTCTTACAATGCTCCTGATGCTGGCAAAGGAGGCACTGAGCCGAGAGTCGCTTTCGGTGACGGTTAATATCTCCATGACGCTGCTTCCGATTTTTGCGTCTGCGGCGGTGCCGCTTATCGGAATAATGGCGGTGTGCGACCTCTTTGCGTCGGAATACCACAGTACGGCAATCAAGGCTCAGCTTCTGCGGCCGGTGACGAGGTTTAAGATATATACGGCGAAGCTGACGGCGGCGTGGCTGATGTGTGCGGTTGTTATGCTTGCCGAGTTTGCAGTGACCGCCCTATGCTCGGTCTTTGCCGGAGGCGGCAGTGGACTTTGGTACGCCTTTGGTGCGTACATATTGGATATACTGCCCGAGATAATACTTATTCTCATGGCGGCGCTGATAAACCAATGCACAAAAAGTCCGACCTCGGCAATGTTTTTAAGCATAATTATATACCTTGCCGCAAAGCTGAGCGGCTATGTTTCGGCATCGGGCAGCAGTATGCTGTTCACCTCGTATATGGAGTGGCACAGGCTGTGGCTCGGAACGGCTTTGCCGATTAGGGATTTGCTGACTAAGTGCGCATTGCTTTTCGGCTACGGTCTGACGTTTTTCAGCGGCGGTTACCTGCTCTTTTTAAAGAAGGAGTTCTGATGCCCTATGACCTTAAAGCGAAAACTTATAATAGCGGCAATAATGACAGTGGCTGTACCGGCGGTATTGATGATTATTTTATCAATACCGCTTATCGGCGTGTTTATGATTATTCATCCGGACTTAGAGCTGTCGCTTGTTCAGGGCGTGTCGGTGTCTAATCCGTATATAATAAAATTCCTTGTGCTGTGGCTGATACTGGCGGTGCTGTGCGTGGCGGCGGCAGGAGTATGTGCGGCACTGTATATCGGAAAAAGTATTTTAAATCCCCTGCGGCGGCTGTCGGAGGGGCTTGAGCATATGAAGGAGGGGGATCTGAGCTATGAGTTTGTCGGCTCGGGCGACAGAGAGCTTCGGGAGCTTTTTACCTCCTTTGAGGAGCTTCGGCTTATGCTTCAGCGCAGTGTGCGCCGGGATATAGAGGCGGAAAATCTGCGTACCACGTTGATGGTGAATTTATCCCATGATATAAAGACCCCTGTGACCTCCATAAAGGGCTATGTCGAGGGCTTGCGTGACGGGGTTGCCGACACGCCCGAAAAGCGGCGAAAGTATATAAACACCATATATATTAAGGCGGAGCAGATAGAGCGGCTTGCGGATAACCTATCTGTTTACTCCAAGCTTGAAATGGGACGGATGCAGTATTCGATGCGGAAAACAGATGCGGCACATCTGCTTCGATGCGCTTCGGCGGAGTTTGAGCTGGATCTTCAGGCGGCGGATATGGATGTGACGGTCAAGCTTTCGGACGAACCGCTGTACTGCATGGCGGATACGGAGAACCTCGGACGTGTTTTCTCGAACCTAATCACAAACGCAATAAAATACAAGAAAGACGGCAGAGGAAGCCTGAGCTTATCTGCGGAGAGAGGTGCGGGAGGAATAAGAATTGTCTTTGCCGACCGCGGCAGAGGAATCCCGGAGGGGGATCTGGAACGCATATTTGACAGCTTTTTCCGTGCCGACCCGTCACGGAACAGTGCGATTCAGGGCAACGGCCTGGGGCTTTCGGTCTGTAAGCGTATCGTGAGCGACCACGGCGGAAAGATATGGGCGAGGAACAGAGCCGGCGGCGGGAGTGAATTTATTATTATTCTGCCGGAATACGATAAGATAACGGAGGAAAATCTATGAAAATTCTGATAATAGAGGATGATGTGAGTATTGCCGAGCTGGAGCGGGATTATCTTTCCATGAACGGCTTTGAATGTGACATTGCCGCCGACGGAAATACAGGGCTTGAAAAAGCACGGCACGGCGGCTATGATTTGATAATTGTGGATATTATGCTGCCCGGTCCGGACGGCTTTTCGGTCTGCCGTGAAATCAGAGGCGAGTCCGATGTGCCGATAATATTTCTGTCCGCCAAAAGTGATGAGATTGACAAGGTCAGAGGCCTCGGCCTGGGTGCGGACGATTATATGACAAAGCCGTTTTCGCCCTCGGAGCTTGTGGCAAGGGTGAAGTCGCATATTTCAAGATACGAAAAGCTGACCTCGGCGGCAAGGGCGGCAAAGTCGGATATTTTGGTTGTGGGCGGCCTTAAAATCGACAAAAAGGCGCACCGGGTATATGTGGACGACAAGGAGGTAGCCATGCCCGTTAAGGAATATGAGCTGCTTTTGTTCCTTGCCGAAAATCCGAATATTGTGTTTAATAAGGAGCGTCTTTTCGACCGAATTTGGGGTATGGATGCCATGGGTGACGTGTCGACCGTCACGGTTCATATTCAGCGGATAAGGGAGAAGATAGACAAAAATCGCTCGGGCAACCGGTACATAGAAACCGTATGGGGCGCGGGGTATCGCTTTAGGGCGTAGCCCGGGTCTTGCGGAAGGATAATTAATAAAGCCTCCCTTGCCTAAAGGGAGGTGGCAGTCGAAGACTGACGGAGGGATTCGTAATTCATAATTCATAATGAATAATGAATAATGAATAATTAAAAAGTTATTTTACAACAATTCATTATATAATTCAAGTTTTCCGCAAGGAAAACTACCTATATTATTCATTATTCATTATTCACTATTCATTATTCATTAATATTGAATAATTAAAAAAGCCACACATGAGCCTCCCTTGCCTAAAGGGAGGTGTCAGTCGAAGACTGACGGAGGGATTCATGTACGGCATTATCAATATACTGACATACTCCGTCAAAATTTCTGTTAACCTCGTTATTAGGTATTCTGATAACCGTCAGTTTTCGCTGTTCTATTCTTTCTGTTCTGATTTTATCCTTTAATACACCTTTTTCCTCATAATGCTGCGAACCATCAAGCTCAATAATCAATCTTGCACTATGACAATAGAAATCAACAATATAATTATCTATTACCTTTTGTCTTAAAAACCTAACAGGATAACTTTTCAAGAAATCGTACCACAGATGTTTTTCTTCTTTTGTCATATTCTTACGCAATGCTCTTGCATTACTTGTTAAATTTGTGTTATGTTTTCTTTTCATATATCCCTCCACCACCTACGGTGGTCCCCCTCCCTTTAGGCAAGGGAGGCTATTGTTTCATAATACGCAAAAGCTGCCGCCACGGGGTAAAAGATAATCTTTTCCTCCATAGTCGAAACGGCAATGGTGAAGAGGCACGCTTCCGGTTCAGAAGGCGTTTATCTTTCTGAATTCGTCGGGGGTCATGCCCTCCGCCTTTTTAAACACCGCACAGAAGTAGCTGGCATCGTGAAAGCCCACCTTTGCGGCAATATCCTTGACCTTAACATTCTTGTGCGAGCATAAGTAATACTTCGCCATGTTAAGCCGCAAATGCGTCAGATACTTAAGCGGCGTGGTGTCGTACACCTGGTTAAACAGTCGGCAAAGGTGGTTTGAGGTCACGCCTATTGCCTCTGCCATGCTGTCAAGGCTCAAGTCCTCGTTGTAGCTCGTTTTCATCAGCTCAATTACAGGGCTTACCTTTTCGTACTTCTCGTTCTGAGTCATTCCGCCGGTCTGCGGCGCATTGTTGTAGCACTCGCCAATCTTGATTATAATTTTATACATCATGCAGGAGGATTTTATCTCCTTGTCCGGGTCATCGCACCAGAACATATCCGACAGCGAGTTGGCAAGCACGTCAAAATCCTGAAGATTGTGCAGCGAAAAGACCGCCGTATCTCCAAACCCCAAATAATCCGCAATGCTCTCCGCAGCCGTACCCGAGTATGAAATCCACTTTGTTTTCCATACCTCGGATATGGGATGATATTCGTGCGGAACGTTCGGACGAAAGAAAAATGCGTCGCCCTCCTCTATCCGATAGTCATGACCGCCTGCCGAAAACGTACCGCAGCCCTCGGTGCAGTACAAAATCTGATATGCGGGAAAGCCGTCAGGCCGCACAATGTCGCCCTGACGCTCCTTAAGACCTATGCCGATCACATAAAACGGCAGCATTTTTGTTTTACTGAGCAGAATCGGTAAAATCATATTATCATTCCTTCTTGATTTATATGATGTTAAAATTCTTATATGATAACTAAATTATATACCAATACCGCAGATTTTTCAAGCCCCAAAATGTAAATAATTTAAAATTAGCGGTCAAGCCGTATAAGCTGCCCGAAACGGACGCCGCAGACACGCTATTTTCCCTCGGGAACGCTCTCCCAATCCTTCAAAAACCTCTCTATCCCGGCATCGGTGAGCGGGTGCTTTATCATCTGAAGAATCACCTTATACGGAATCGTGGCAATGTGCGCACCGGCAAGAGCGGCATCCGCAGCGTCCTGAGGCCCCCTGATGCTGGCGGCGATTATCTCGGTGTCGATGCCGTGAATTTCAAAAATCTGCGCAATCTCCTCGATAAGTACCGCACCGTTGGAGGAAATATCGTCAAGCCTGCCCACGAACGGACTGACGTAGGTCGCACCTGCCTTAGCGGCAAGAAGTGCCTGCATCGGTGAAAAAATAAGGGTTACGTTAGTGTGTATTCCCTTTTTAGAAAGCCTTGACACAGCCTTTAAGCCCTCTGCGGTCATCGGTATCTTTATGACGATATTCTTGTGAATTTTTGAAAGCTCAAGAGCCTCCTCCACCATCTTATCCGCTTCAAGACTGACTACCTCGGCGGAAATAGGTCCGTCAACTATCGAGGTAATCTCCTTTACGACCTCCTCGAATACCCTGCCCTCCTTGGCAATAAGCGACGGGTTTGTGGTAACTCCGCAGATTACGCCAAGCTCGTTGGCGGCACGTATCTCGTCAACGTTCGCAGTATCGATAAATATTTTCATTGTAACATCTCTCCTTCATAAAATTATTCTTTCATCTATATTATAACCCGTATTTTGCCGTTTTGAATAGACAAACAGGACATTTGAAGCTGAAATTTATACTATTATGCCATTTACATATAAAAAATTGTTGTTTATACTTAATATATACAAAGCTGAATTTCGGAGGTGGGGGAAATGACGCATAAAAAAATGACCGAGATAATTGCCGCATTACAGAGAATATTGATGAGCGACTATGACTTTTGCGGAATACGAATAAATATAAGCTATGCCGCCCGTGCCAGGCATTCAAATGCTTGGTGCGTGAAACCGCATTCCCATCCGTGGTATGAATTTAACTATGTCAGAAGAGGCTCTGTCCGTGTATCGGTCGAGGGTTCGGAGTTCTTGGCGGACTGCGGCGATTCCTATATCATTCCGCCCGGGGTCAAGCATGCCAACCGCAGCACCGGCGAGGGCGATGACGGAATATGTGTCCGCTTCAGCCTCGAGGCCGCTGACCCTGAGGCAGAGAGTGTGGTTGAGATACTCCGAAGGCCGCTTGCTGCTCCCTTTGACTCCGTCATTGACAAAATGAACACTTGCGGCGGTGAAATGAGTGTCAAGGCAGAGTTTGCCGCCATGCTTATGCATATGCACGATGAAAGAACAGGTGCGGTACTGCCGCCGAAACCGAACTCTCATAACGTGTCGGAGCAGGTGATAATGTATCTGAACGAGTATTACAGAACCAAAATCAGCGAGAAGGAGCTTGCCGAGGCACTTAACATAAGCTACCGCAGCATGGCGCGAAATTTCAAGGCGGAAACGGGCATTACCGTTTCCGAGAAGCTTGCGGAGATCAGGCTCAATCATGCCAAGCGCAGCCTTTTGTCAACGCACCTTTCCCTTTACGAGATAGCGGTAAGCTGCGGCTATGACAACGAGTTTTATTTCTCGAGAAAGTTCAAGCAGAAGGAGAAGCTGACGCCCTCCGAGTATCGCCGCCGCTTTGCCGCAGGCACCGGTACAAAAGAAGCAAATTGAGTCCCGCACAGCACTGTGCCGTGTGCGAAATACCGTAATTTTTAACTTTTTGTTAAATTTTAGCGCAAGGGCAAAATTCCTATTGACATTAAAAAAGAATTTCAGTATAATATTAGTTGCATTTTGTTGACAGTAAATAAAGTGCAACTATTTTTTTGTATAAAAGACGGGGGTGAAGGTGATGGAGGTAAGTCAGATTCAGGAAACGCTGCTGGCGGTGATGCCTCAGTGGCACTATTGGCTGTCGAGACCGTTCAAGCATTTGCTCAAAGAGGGTGTAAGCCTTGAAATGTACTATTGCATACAGATGCTTCGTGTGAACGGTGACGCAATGACGATATCCGAGCTGGCGGCACGGACGGGAATGACCAAGCAGCAGATGTCGAAGCTTGTGAACCGTCTGATAGAGCACGGCTTTGTGGACAGGGAATCGGATCCCGATGACAGAAGACTTGCAAGAATCAGGATAACCGACGCCGCATTGGATTATATCGGCTGTTTTCTGGAGACGGATGCCGTATACTACAAGGACTTTTTCAACAGTATGGAACAGTCGGAGAGAGAGGAGTTCGGGAGGTCCTTGCAGACGATACTGCGGATTCTCGACAAGTCAGACTTATGCGGTATGGGGAAACGACTGCCGAAGCACGGCTGTCGAGGCAAAAGGAAAGGTGATGAGAGAATATGATAAAACGGCTTATGGCGTGTATACGGGAGTATAAAAAGCCGAGCATATACACGCTTTTGCTAATTGTCGGCGAAGCGGTGATAGAAACGGCAATACCGTTTATTACGGCGGAGCTGGTGAACGAGGTCAAGGCGGGAACCGAAATTTCGCGGATACTTCAAATAGGACTGGTGCTGGTTGTTATGGCGTGCATATCCCTGCTTTGCGGAGGTATGGCGGGCTTCACGAGTGCAAAGGCCGCAGCGGGATTTGCCAAAAACCTTCGTTCGGATATGTTTCACAGGGTGCAGGACTACAGCTTTGAGAATATAGATAAGTTCTCGTCCGCATCCTTGGTTACTCGTATGACAACGGACGTTACCAATGTTCAGATGTCGTACATGATGATTATAAGAACGGCGGTCAGGGCACCGCTTATGCTTATTTTCTCGGTTATAATGGGGTATATGATGGGCGGATGGCTTGCCACGGCATTTGTGGTGGTGATTCCCGTTTTGGGTGTCGGACTATGGATGGTCGGACGAAAGGCAATGCCTGCATTTCGCAGGGTGTTTAAAAAGTATGACCGCCTAAATGAATCCGTCGAGGAAAACGTGCGAGGTATGCGTGTTGTCAAGGGCTTCTCCCGTGAGGAATATGAGAAAGAGAAGTTCGGCGCTGCGGCGGAGGATATACGCAAGGACTTCACACGGGCAGAGAGGATAGTCGCATTCAATATGCCGCTTATGAACCTCTGTATGTACTTTAATATGGTTGTCATTTTGTGGATAGGCTCGTATCTTGCCATCAAGAGCGGCGGCGCAGCCATAGATGTGGGTCAGATTTCGGCAATGCTGAGCTACGGCGTGCAGATACTCATGTCGCTTATGATGCTGTCGATGATTTATGTTATGATAACCATGTCGGCAGAGTCGGCAAAGCGTATCGTTGAGGTTTTGGATGAAACGCCTGCATTGACAGACCCCGAAAGCCCGATAACAACCGTAAAGGACGGCTCAATCGACTTTGAAAACGTAAGCTTTAAGTACAGCGCGGCGGCAGAGCTTTACGCCCTGTCGGATATAAATTTGCACATTAAGTCGGGCATGACGGTGGGAATTATCGGCGGAACCGGGTCGAGCAAGTCGTCTCTGGTTCAGCTTATACCCAGGCTCTATGACGTGAGCCGCGGCAGTGTTAAGGTTGGCGGAGAGGATGTCCGAAGGTATCACATGGAAAGCCTGAGAGAAGAGGTTGCCATGGTTCTGCAGAAAAACCTGCTGTTTTCGGGGACAATCGCCGAGAACCTGCGTTGGGGCAACGAAAACGCCACGGACGAGGAGCTGCGAGAGGCGTGTCGCCTCGCCTGTGCCGATGAATTTATCGACACCTTCCCCGACGGCTATGAAACCAAAATAGAGCAGGGCGGAACCAACGTCTCCGGCGGTCAGAAGCAGAGACTGTGCATAGCGAGAGCCTTGCTCAAAAAGCCGAAGATACTCATTTTAGACGATTCGACCAGTGCGGTCGACACAAAGACCGACGCTAAAATCCGCACTGCGTTTAAGGAATATATCCCTCAAACCACAAAAATAATAATAGCACAGCGTATTGCCTCGGTTCAGGAGGCGGATATGATTGTTATTATGGACGGCGGAAGGATAGCCGATGTCGGAACACACAGCGAGCTTATGGAGAGATCCGATATTTACAGAGAGATATACGAGCAGCAGGTGAAAGGAGGCGGCAGTGATGAATAAACCCGATAAAAGGTCAAGACCGAAGGCGAAAAAGGGCGTATTCGGCAGGGTTATAAAGCTTTTGTTTAAGTATTATCCCGTAATGGTGCCGCTGACGCTGTTCTGCATACTGTTTTCCGCAGTTGCTGCGGCAATCCCGGATGTGTTTATACAAAAGGTAATTCAGGTTATCGACAACTACAGCGCAACTCGGGACTGGGCGGCGGCAAGCGGCAGCCTTGTGCCCATGATGATATTTTTGATTATCATGTATATAGTGTCTCTCGGTGCGACAACACTGTATACTCAGCTTATGGCGTACATCACACAGGGATTTTTAAGCAAGATGAGATGCTCCATGTTCAACGGGATGCAGAATCTGCCGATTAGGTACTTTGACACCAACAAGCACGGCGATATCATGAGTCATTACACCAACGATATCGACACCCTGCGCCAGCTTATTTCGCAGGCACTTCCGTCGCTGATTCGTGCCGGAGCGGTGGTTATAAGTGTGTTCTTTGTAATGCTCTACTACAGCCTTTGGATGACGCTGGTGCTGCTTGTAGGCGTTGCGGCGATGATGATTGTAGCAAAGAAGGTAGGCGGCGGCTCCGCAAAATACTTTATCCGTCAGCAGCAGTCCCTCGGACGTGAAGAGGGCTTTGTTCAGGAGATGATGAACGGACAGAAGGTGATAAAGGTCTTCTCCCGAGAGCGGAAATGCGAGCAAGAATTTGACAGGATAAACGAGGAGCTTTGCAGTGACAGCTGTCGTGCCAACGCATACGCCAACGTTTTAGGGCCGATAATCGGCAACATAGGCAACGTTCTCTATGTGGTGATTGCCGTTGCCGGCGGCATATTCTTAATGGCAAATGTTCCGAACGTCAGTATTTCGGGGCTTGCCCTCAACATCAGTATTGTTGTGCCGTTTTTGAATATGACAAAGCAGTTCACCGGCAACGTAAACCAGCTTTCGCAGCAGATAAATGCGGTGGTTATGGGTATTGCCGGTGCGGAGAGAATATTCGAGGTGGTGGACGAAAAGCCCGAGGAGGACAACGGCTATGTCACCCTTGTCAATGCCGAAATAGGCAAGGACGGCAGCATAACAGAGACAGAGAAGCACACCGGGCACTGGGCATGGAAGCACCCCCACAAAGACGGAACCCTGACCTATACCGAGCTTTGCGGTGACGTGCGAATGACAGATGTAACCTTTGGCTATACCGAGGGGAAGGAGGTTCTCCACGACATAAGCGTCTTTGCCGAGCCGGGACAGAAGGTGGCGTTTGTCGGCGCAACCGGTGCCGGAAAGACCACGATAACCAACCTGATTAACCGCTTCTATGACATTGCGGACGGAAAGATAAGGTATGACGGAATAAATATAAATAAGATAAAGAAGTCCGACCTGCGGCAGTCCCTCGGCATAGTTCTTCAGGAGACAAACCTGTTCAGCGGAACCGTTATGGACAATATCCGCTACGGCAGGCTTGACGCAACCGACGAGGAGTGTCGTGCGGCGGCGGTTCTGGCAGGTGCGGACGGATTTATCACACGACTGCCGGGCGGCTACAACACGGAGCTTACCAACAACGGCGCAAACCTCTCCCAGGGGCAGAGACAGCTTATCGCCATTGCGAGAGCGGCGGTTGCGGATCCGCCGGTTATGATACTGGACGAGGCAACCTCCTCCATAGATACCCGAACCGAGGCTATTGTTCAGAGGGGAATGGATAAGCTTATGGAGGGCAGGACGGTGTTTGTTATTGCTCACCGCCTGTCAACGGTTATGAACTCTGATGTTATTATGGTTCTTGACCACGGCAGAATAATCGAGCGCGGAAGCCATGACGAGCTCATCGCCAAGGGCGGGACCTACTATCGCCTGTATACCGGGGCGTTTGAACTGGAGTAGGACAGATGAATTGAATATTCCGTGAGGCTCAAGTGTAAATTTGAGCCTCTTGTTGTTACGATTGCCGAGCATTTTAACGTAGACAGAACATAAATTTGCCTTTCAAAATCACGGTTCGGATTTGTACTCTCACCCTACACATAACAAAAAGAGCTGCGGAATTTCCGCAGCTTTTTTGGAAAGATATTGATTATTAAACACCTGTGTTCTCGCTCGATGAGCCGCCCGAACCGCCCGAGCTGCCCGATGAGGCATGCGAACCGCCTGATGAGCCGCCGCCCGATGAGGCACCCGAACCGCCCGAACCGCCCGGGTTCTCGCCCGAACCTGTCTCGGGTTCAAGCGTAACGGTGCCGGTCACAACGATGTAATCGGTAGGCTTAAAGTCTTCGCCGTCACCGTCATAGTCAACGGTGATAACAAGGTCTGCCGTTTCGGCATCAACCTTTATCAGTGCAGTGCCGGTATTTTCGTTTATTGTGACAGCTTCATCGCCGATTTTGACCGTTGCCGCATCTGTTGCGGCACTGCCGAGGGTAATGTCAAGCAGCATATAATTTCCGCTCTGACCCTGTTCGGGGTAATCGGTTACGAAGTTCAGCGTTCCCGTTGCAACAAGGGTGCGGGGCTTAACTGTATCGGCTTCAAGCTTAAAGTCTGCGCTCATAAGGCCGTTTTCGTCCGTCGCATTCTTTGTTATTGCAACGCCCTCGGATTCGGCAGGCTCCGGCTTGTATTCATAAAGCTTGAGCTTTGTAAGGTCAAGCTTGAACTCAACCGACATATCGTTCATATCATCGGGAAGCTCAATCTCAAGGTACTTGACCTGAGGATCTTCGGATACGTCGAAGTAGAACAGAAGCGTGTCCGCACCGCTCTTAATTTCCTCGATGCTGCCTGTCCAGCCGCCGTTGCCGCTGCGTCTCTTTTCGCCGGCGTAATAGCGAAGGGTTTCGTAATTTTCCAGGGCGTCAACCACAATATTTGACATTTCGATTTCGAGCCCTGCCCAGGTCTTTTCGCCGGATTTGCTGTCATATCTGAACTTTTTCAGCTCCGAACCGGAGATAGAGATCGTTCCCTTGTCGTAATCTGTGTCAACCTTGTAGTCCTTAACCTGAACCTCCTCGGGCTTCGAGGGATCGGTCATCGGTGCCGCCGTAACGGTGTAGGGATTTTCCGAGGTAACCCAGCCGGCATACAGCGATAGGGCGTTTGTAAGCTTGCTGTGCGTGTCATAGTAGTTGTCGCCTGCTTTGTCGGCTCTGTCTGCGGTTGTGTACCAGCCCTTGAATATGTAGCCCTCACGTGTGGGCTCTTCCTTAATCTTTCTGCTGACGGTTACACCCTTCAGGCAGGAGATAACCTGTCTTTCGCTGTCGTCGGAGAATACGCCGCCGTTAGCGTTAAGCGTGAGTCTGACCTTGGACGAAGAGGACGAGGAAGCGCCTCCGCCGCCCGATGAGCCGCCCGATGAGCCGCCCGATGAGCTGCCGGAAGAGCCGCCGGATGAGCTGTTGCCGCTCGATGAGCTGTTGTTGAGGGGCATCCTGACCGTCTTAGTTCCGAAGACCTTGATCTTGACCTTAACGTTGTCGATTTCCGGCTCGCTCGCATCGGCACCGATTATTATTCTGCCGCATTTTGCGTTCTTGATAACTGCCGAGCCGGACTTAACGACAATAAGCTTGTTGCCGCAGTCAATGTTATCATATTCGCCGGAGGCGGTTATAAACTCGCCGATAATGTTGTTTAAGAGTGTGAAAAGCTCGCAACGCTTGATGTTTGCCGCAGGGTTTACCTTGCCGTTATCGTCGCCGTTGAGGAAGCCGTTTTGCATAAAGCTTCCGACAGCGTCCTTTGCCCAGTCGCCAACCTCTGCCGCATCGCTTGCGGTGATGTCGCCGCTGCCGTCAATGCCGCAGGCACGCTGAATTATAACGACCGCCTCCTGACGGGTAACGGGGTTTTCGGGCTTTAACGTGTTGTCCTCATAGCCGGTAATGATGCCGGCACCCACAGCCCACTTAAGAGCGGATGCGTACCACTTATCTGTGTCAAAATCCGAGAAGCCTGCCGCATCTTCATTGCCGTCCGACAGAGCGGAGGAAACCCATTGATCGCCGGTGCCGGTTTGGCTGTACTCGGTGGATTTCGCCGCAGTGCCGTCGCCGCCCATTGCGTTATAGAGAACAGTGGAAAGCTCCGCACGGCTTATGTAGTCCTCGGGACGGACTTTGCCGTCACTGCCTTGGATAATACCGTTGTCGCTGAGTCTGTTGATTGCCGCCTCTGCCCAGTGACCGCTGATGTCGGAATATGAGTCGGCAAAGACCGAAGGCAGAGCCGATACTGTTACCGCAGCCGCAGCCGCCAGTGATAAAAGCTTTTTGAATTTCATTGTAACTACCTAACCTTTCTGCCCGAATGCTTTTTGTTTTTTGTTTTCTCCACGGGCAAGGAGATTTTTGATTTTAATTTTCCGCCGCATATGCCGCGGCATGGGATTTGCGAAAATGCCACACATGAGCCTCCCTTGCCTAAAGGGAGGTGTCAGTCGAAGACTGACGGAGGGATTCATATGCGGCATTATCGATATACCGACATACTCCCTCAAAATATCTGTTAACCTCGTTATCAGGTATTTTGACAACCGGCGATTTTCGCTGTTTTGTTCTTTCTGTTTTGATTTTATATTTTAATTTGCATTTTTACTTATGATGATATGTTTTGTGTATCCCTCCACCACCTTCGGCGGTCCCCCTCCCTTTAGGCAAGGGAGGCAATTTTCCTAAATGCAAAGTTCGCCGTAACGGGGACAAATAAAATTTCAATCATAATCTTCCCCGTTATAAAGACTGTATTATACGGATGCCACACATGAGCCTCCCTTGCCTAAAGGGAGGTGTCAGTCGAAGACTGACGGAGGGATTCATAATTCATAATTCGTAATTCATAATTCATAATTCATAATGCATAATGCAAAAAGTTATTTTACAACAATTCATTATATAATTCAAGTTTTCCGCAAGGAAAACTACCTATATTATTCATTATTCATTATTCATTATTCACTATTCATTTTTTCATAAGTGCAAAAGCCGTCGCCACTATACAAAAACGGTGCAGAGCCGAGCCGGTACCGCACCGTTTTATACTTGCGGCAGATACCGCATATCCGTTATTATCTGTTTTTCCGCAGGAATACAGGAACGTCAATATTATCATCATCGGAGAACTTGTTGAACCTCGACGGTGACTCCGGTGTCGTCTGCTTGCTTGCGCTTGCCGTGCCGCCTGCGGGCGAAGCGGTCGCACCGCCGCTCTTGGCTGCGGAACCGTTGCCGAAACGGCTCATAAAGCTTTCAAACGAGTTATCGTCCTGACCCTTCGGAGCATTGCCCTTAAACCCGGTGGCAATAACCGTGATCTGAATCTCGTCGCCAAGGCTTTCGTCCACAATGGCACCGATAATTATGTTTGCATCCTTGTCCGCCGCCTCTTCAACAAGCTCAGCCGCAGTCTTGACCTCAAGAATACCCAAATCCGCGCCGCCGGTAACGTTCAAAATAACGCCCTTTGCGCCCTCAATGGTCGTCTCGAGCAGAGGACTGTGAATAGCCTTCTTTGCGGCCTCCTCGGCACGGGTTTCGCCGGTGGCGCTGCCTATACCCATGTGAGCAAAGCCGGTATCCTTCATAATCGTCTTTATATCCGCAAAGTCAAGACTGATAAGACCGGGCCGTGAAATAAGGTCCGAAATACCCTGAACGCCCTGTCTCAGCACATCGTCCGCCATGCGGAACGACTCGGTCAGCGGAGTTCTGTTCTCGGCAACCTCAAGAAGCTTGTCGTTGGGGATAACAACCAAAGTGTCAACCGCCTGCATGAGGTTTGAAATACCCTCGTCGCTGTTCTTCTGACGAATCTTACCCTCGAACCAGAAGGGCTTTGTAACAATGCCGACGGTGAGAACGCCCATCTCCTTTGCGATTTCCGCAACAATGGGAGCCGCGCCCGTACCGGTGCCGCCGCCCATGCCGGCAGTGACAAATACCATGTCGGCACCCTTTATTGCCTGCGCAATCTCGTCACGGCTCTCTTCGGCCGCCTTCTTTCCGATTTCGGGAACGGCACCTGCGCCGAGACCCTTTGTAATCTTCTCTCCTATCTGAATCTTCTGCGATGCTGCGGAGAGGGTAAGGTCCTGCTTATCTGTATTTACGGCGATGAATTCGACGCATTTAACCTCCGCCTCAATCATCCTGTTTACGGCGTTGTTGCCGCCGCCGCCCACACCTACAACCTTAATCTGTGCAGGATTAGTGTTTTCTGTATCAAACTGGAACACTGTTATTTCCTCCTAACTGTTACATACGACCACGCCGCCGCAGCAAAACTGCCTGTCCGAAGCCGTACAGTCCGATTCCGCCGCACAAGGGCGGAATTCTGCGTATATGTATTTTATCTTACCTCTTATTATACCATGAAATTTCATTTTGTAAAGATACTTTTCAAAACTTTTTCAAATAATGTTGCACACAGCCGAAAAAATCCTTTAAATTCAGCCGTTTTGCAGTAAAAATTCAAAAAAATTTAACTTTTTTTATTTTTCTATGGAAATTATTCGTTGTTTATGATACAATATTGTATGATAGGCTAAAAATATGATTTAAAGGGCGGTGACCGCAGTGCGGCTTGATAAGTATCTTTCGGCCTGCGGCTTCGGAACGAGGTCGGAGGTCAAGCGACTCATACGCTCCGGTGCGGTGTGTGTCGGCGGCTGTGATAAAATCTCTGCCGAGACAAAGCTGAACGAGGAGTCTGCCGAGGTGTATGTTGACGGCGTGCGTGCCGTCTACCGCCGATTTGTATATCTTATGCTCAACAAGCCGTCGGGATATCTGTCCGCAGTATGGGACAGAGAGAAGCCTGTGGTGACCGACCTGGTGCCGCCGGAGTATGCGCACTTTGACGTATTTCCGGCAGGGCGGCTGGATATAGATACGGTGGGACTTATGATATTGACCAATGACGGTGGCCTTGCCCACAGGATACTCAGCCCGAAGAACCATGTCCCAAAGACGTATATTGCTAGGGTTGACGGCACGGTGGACGATGCCGAGGTGAATGCCTTTCGCTTCGGCATGGATCTCGGCGACTTTACGACAAAGCCGGCGGAGCTTGACGTGATTTCCGTATCGGACGGGGTGAGCGAGTGCCGAGTCACCATCTCGGAGGGGAAGTTTCACCAAATCAAGCGGATGTTTGAAAAGGTCGGACGCCGAGTAATATTTCTCCGCAGAATCGCCATGAACGGACTTGTGCTTGACGAGAGCCTCCGTGAAGGGGAGCTGCGGGAGCTTACAGACAGGGAATTGGAGCTGCTTACAAATGGAAAATAAAAATCAGATAAACAGAGAGATGATTCGCGAGGGCGGGGACAGGCTTCTGCCCCGTGCGGCGGTGATACAGGATATGTCGGGCTTCGGCAGGGTTTCGCTGACCGAGGCGATACCGGTCATGTCTGCCATGGGTGTGGAGGTCTGCCCTCTGCCAACGGCGATTTTGTCCACTCATACCTATGAATTTACGGATTACACCCTGCTCGATATGACGGACGAGATGGTTAAGATTCTTGACCACTGGGAGAGAATAAATCTCGGCTTTGACGCAGTGTACAGCGGATATTTAAGCTCTAAGCGGCAGATAGATATTATACACGGCTTTATGAAAAAGCAGAAGGAGGGCGGTGCGCTGATTGTGGTTGACCCGGTAATGGGCGATAACGCCCTGCTGGATGTGAAAACCGTGTATTCCGAAAGAATGTGCGAGCTTGCGGAGGGGATGAGGCGGCTGTGCGGAATTGCGGACACTGTTACGCCGAACCTGACCGAGGCGTGCCTGCTTCTGGAGCGTGAATATCCGCGCGGAGTCGTGCCGGAGGACGAGATTATAAGTATATTGACGGGGCTTCACGATTTGGGGGCAAGGTCTGCGGCGGTTACAAGCGTCATGGACAGTGAGGAGTCAATGTGTGTTGCCGTGTTTGACGGGAATGAGTTTTACAGGATAGACTGCGGCTATGTCAAGCGTCTTTTCCACGGTACGGGGGACATATACGCAAGCGTGTTTACGGGGGCGAGACTCTGCGGCAGAGATGTTGTTTCGGCGGCGAATGCTGCCGCGGACTTTGTGGCAGAGGCGATTGCCCGGACGATGAAGCATCCCGAAATGCCGGTTCGGCACGGTGTGCTGTTTGAGCCGGTTATCAGAGACGGATATTTTTCCAAGAGTGAATATCCGAACAGGATAAAGAAACTCGGCTGACGGGAGGCGGTTTTGTGATTACCAAGATAAACAGCGCAGGGCTGACGGGAATCGACGGCTACTGCGTTCGGGTAGAGACGGATATAAGCAACGGAATACCCACCTGGGATGTGGTGGGCATTCCGGATATGGCGGTTCGGGAATCCAAGGAGAGAATACGCTCCGCCCTCAAAAATTCGGGGCTTACCATCCCGGGAAAGCGGATATTGGTGAACCTTGCCCCGGCGGACATAAAGAAGGAGGGCACCTGTTTGGATTTGCCCATTGCCATGGGAATCCTCACCGCCAGTGAGCAGATTTTCATACAGGAGCCGGAGAGAACGTTCTTTCTGGGCGAGCTGTCGCTGGACGGAAGCCTGCGCAGTGTCCGCGGCGCACTGCCTATGGCGATTACCGCTTATCAAAGCGGCGCAAGGCAGCTTTTTCTGCCGGCGGAAAACGCAAGCGAGGCGGCGGTGGTTGAGGGCTTGACGGTCTACGGTGCGGAAAGCGTCACGGATATTTTTAAGCATTTTACCGGTGAGCGGCGAATATCGCCGACAAAGGTGGATACGGAGCACCTTTTCGACAATGCGGTGCAGAACGCTCCGGACTTCTTCGACGTGAAGGGTCAGGACAGTGCCAAGCGTGCCCTTGAGATTGCGGCGGCAGGCAGTCATAACCTGCTTATGATAGGGCCTCCCGGTTCGGGCAAGACAATGCTTGCCAAGCGCATACCGTCGATTTTGCCGTCCTTGACCTTTGACGAGGCACTTGAGGTCACAAAGGTGCACAGTATTGCCGGAAAGCTGCCGAAGGATCTGCCGATGGTGGTGACAAGGCCGTTCAGAAGTCCGCATCATACTGTTTCGGCGGTGGGACTGACCGGCGGCGGCGCAGGCGTGCCGAAGCCGGGGGAGATAAGCCTTGCACACCACGGAATACTGTTTTTGGATGAGCTTCCCGAGTTTCGCAAGGATGCCCTTGAGGTAATGCGGCAGCCCTTAGAGGACGGAACCGTGACGATTACCCGTGCGGGGGGAACCTTCTCGTATCCCTGCAACATCATGCTGGTGGCGTCCATGAACCCTTGCCCTTGCGGCTATTACGGGGACAAGAACCACGACTGCGGCTGTTCGCCCAAGAGCATTTCCAAGTATCTGTCCAAGGTCAGCGGGCCGCTTCTGGACAGGATAGATTTGCATATTGAGGTTCCGGCTGTTGACTATGAGGCATTGGAGAGCCGAAGCACGGCGGAGCATTCCGCAGATATTAAGCGGAGGGTTGACAAGGCTCGTGAGATTCAGACAAGACGCTACGCCGGAACGGGGATATATTCCAACAGCCGTCTTACGGCGGCAATGCTTGACGAGTTTTGCGCCCTTGACAGCGAGGGGAGTACGCTGCTGAAAAACGCCTTTGAGGCACTCGGACTGAGCGCAAGGGCGCACAGCAGGATTTTGAAGGTGGCACGGACCATTGCGGATTTGGGCGGCAGAGAGAAAATTGCTGCGGCGGACATTGCCGAGGCAATAAGATACCGTTCACTTGACAGAAAGTTTTGGGCGTAGCGCCCGTACAGTTCGGAGGAATTGATTTTGAAACTGCATATAGTATTGGTAGAACCCGAGATCCCTGCCAACACGGGGAATATTTCAAGAACCTGCTCGGTTATCGGTGCGCCGCTGCACCTGGTGCATCCGCTGGGCTTTGACATAAGCGAAAAGCAGGTCAGACGGGCGGGGCTTGACTACTGGGATGAGCTTGAGCTGCACGAGTACGTCAGCTTTGCCGAGGTGAGAGAGAGCTATCCCGAGGGTGAATTTTTCTATTGCACCACAAAGGCGAAGAATACATACAGCGAGGTGGATTATACCGAGTACCGCGGCGGGGATATATTCCTCGTTTTCGGAAAGGAAACACGGGGACTTCCCGAGGATTTGCTGGCAGAGAACTATGACCGCTGTATAAGAATACCCATGAAGGCGAACAAGAGGTCGCTGAATCTGTCCAACTCTGCGGCGATTGTCGCATACGAGGTTTTGCGGCAGTTTGATTTTGAGAATTTAAAGAGGGACGGTGCGCTGACGCAAAGGCAGAGCTGACGCAAGGCGCTGTGAAAAGCGTTGAGAAAAGCGTTGAGAAAAGCGTTGTGAATCGAATAAAGGCTCCCGTCAACGCTGAGCTGCGGACGGGGGATTTAGGATAAAATTTAAAGCGGATAAGGAGATTGCTATGATTAAAATTATTGCTGATTCGGCGGCGGATATTCCGAGAGAGGTTGCGGAGGAGCTTGATATTGAGATTCTGCCATTTGTAATCAATCTTGACGGACGGCAGATTATTGCCGACAAGGATTTGAAACCTGAGGATTTTTACGCCATGGTGCGGGATTGTAATGAAATTCCGACCACAAGTCAGATGAGTCCTGCCGATCTTGAGGATATTTACCGGGGCATAGGTGCGGACAAGACGATTATTCACATTACCATATCCGCAAAGGGGAGCGGTATCAACGGCACTGCCAACCTCATTGCGGAGCAGCTTTCGGCAGAGGGCTTTGATATTACGGTTATCGATTCCGGAAAGTACACCATGACCATTGGGCAGGCTGTCTGTGAGGCGGCGAAAATGGCAAGGGACGGAGCGGCAAAGCAGGAGATTATCGACTATGTCACCGAGTGCTATGCACGGGATACGGCGTACTTTCTTGTGGATGATTTGACCTTCTTAAAGATGGGCGGCAGGATAAAGGCAACCACCATGGCGATAAGCAAGATGCTTGATATAAAACCGATTTTGTTTATTAATGACGGGCTTGTGGAGGCGATTCGCAAGGTCAGAGGCTTAAAGAAGTCGTTGTCTGTGCTGGTTGACTTTATCGAGGAGAGAATGGAAAACCCGACCGAGGGTGAGGTAACTATTCTCGATTCCGATGCGCCCGACAAGGTGGAGATGATAGAGCAGATGATACGGGAGAGGATAAACCCGGCAAAGATTACCTATGCCAAGATAGGGCCTGTTATAACCAGCCATGCCGGCCCCGGCCTGGTGGGTGTGTTCTTCAAGCACAAAAAACCCTTCACCGACTACGATAATTAGGGAACGTTCCGGGAACGTTCCGTTCCATCGACTCCGCTGGAAGCGTTCCGCTTCACCGACCCCGTTGCGACTGTGGAGGAAAAGATTTTCTATTTTCCCGAGGCGGCGGCTTTTGCGCTTATGAAAATAGCCTCCCTTGCCTAAAGGGAGGGGGACCACCGAAGGTGGTGGAGGGATACACAAAAACAAAACATATTATTATAAGTAATAAGATAAATTAAAATATAAAATCAAAATAGAAAGAACAGAACAGCGAAAATTGCCGGTTGTCAGAATACCTAATAACGAGGTTAACAGATATTTTGAGGGAGTATGTAAGTATATTTATAATGCCGTACATGAATCCCTCCGTCAGTCTTCAACTGACACCTCCCTTTAGGCAAGGGAGGCTCATGTGTGGCATTTTCGCAGAAAATGACGGGAGGAGTTACCTCGTGGAGGCGGCGCACGATTCGGAGGCGTGCCGCAAGCTGACGAAATATCCAAAACTGACATATTCCAGATAATTCGGAGGTGAAAATATGTTCCTTGACAAGGATGAAATGAAATTTGCTATTTTGTATACTTTGGAAAAGTATGTAGAGCCCATAACAATGCCGGAGCTTTGCGATATCCTCACCTGGGAGAAGCAGGTGATGAACTACTTCGATATGGCGCTTATGCTCAACGAGCTGATAGAGGACGGCTTTGTAGAGTCAAAATACTACCGTGACGAACACGCCTTTTCCCTGAGTGATAAGGGCAGTGAAACAAATTCCTTCTTCTTTGAGCGTGTGCCGCCCAGTATCCGCAGCAGGATAGACGGCGTTATTTCCGAAAAGAAGTTTGAGGAACAGTATAACCCCAATGCGGTCACGACCGAGATTATACCGGTGGCACCGCACCAGTACATGGCGGCACTTTCCATGCTTGACGCCAACATTCCCATGCTCGAGGTGAAGATTCACGCCGGCAGCAGAAGCGAGGCGGAGAGGGCGGCAAAGGCACTGTCGGCCGAGGCGGATAATATTTATAAGGAAATTCTTGAAAAAATTATGCCGAAAGACAACGGATTTGAGGGCGAAAGGTCTTGACGCAGACGATAAAAATTGATATAATATAAAATTGATATAAATTAAGGTCGCCTTCAAACAGTCAGGCGACCTTAAGCCGGTGGTTTATGCGCCTGCCTGCGGCGCTTTATCGTTATAACTATGCAGGCGGAAAGGCAATGAAAAACAATGGAAAAGCTCGGACTTAACGAAATAAGGGAGAGATACCTCTCCTTCTTTGAAAGCAAGGGGCATCTTCGGCTGCCGTCCTTCCCTCTCGTACCGAGAGGTGACGCAAGCCTCCTGCTTATAAATGCCGGAATGGCTCCGCTGAAGCCCTACTTCACAGGGAAGGAGGTTCCGCCGAGAAAGAGGGTTACCACCTGTCAGAAGTGTATCAGAACCCCCGACATCGAGTGCGTGGGTCTGACCTCAAGACACGGCACCTTCTTTGAGATGCTCGGAAACTTCTCCTTCGGCGACTACTTCAAGCATGAGGCGACCGCCTGGGCGTGGGAGTTTATCACCAAGGTTCTCGAGATACCCGAGGATCGTCTTTGGGTGAGCGTCTATGAGGAGGACGAAGAGGCGGTTAAGATTTGGACAGAGGAGGTCGGTGTCTCTAAGGACAGAATCGTCTACCTCGGCAAGGAGGATAACTTCTGGGAGATCGGCACAGGCCCCTGCGGCCCCTGCTCCGAGATATACTTTGACCGGGGCGAGGAATACGGCTGCGGAAGTCCCGACTGTGCGGTCGGCTGCGACTGTGACAGATATGTGGAATTTTGGAATCTGGTATTCACTCAGTTCGACAAGGACGAAAACGGTGTATATAACAGGCTTGACCACCCCAACATCGACACGGGCATGGGGCTTGAGCGTATTGCCTGCATTATGCAGGGCGTGACCTCTATATTTGAGGTTGATACGATAAGAAGAATTCTTGACGCCGCCGCAGACATGGCGGGCAAGACCTACGGTGCGGATAAGAAGACGGATATTTCCCTCCGTGTTATCACTGACCATGTGAGAAGTACGGTGTTCATGGTGTCTGACGGGATTCTGCCCTCTAACGAAGGCAGAGGCTACGTTTTGCGCCGCCTGCTCAGACGTGCGGCAAGACACGGCAGACTTCTCGGACTTAAGGAAGCGTTTTTGTACAAGCTTGCAAGGGTCGTTGCCGATGAGTCAAAGGCGGCATATCCCGAGCTTGAGCAGAACTTTGAGTATATAGAAAAGGTTATCAAAACCGAGGAGGAGCGCTTCGGCGAGACGATAGACCAGGGTATAGCGATACTTACCGACTACACCGACGAATTAAAGAAGTCAGGTAAGACCGAGCTCTCCGGCGAGAGCGCATTTAAGCTTTACGATACCTTTGGCTTCCCCATTGATTTGACCCGTGAGATACTGGCAGAGGACGGCTTCACCGTTGACGAGGACGCTTTTGCAAAGCTCATGGACGAGCAGAGAGAGCGTGCCCGCCGGGCGCGCGGAGATATGGAGGGCGAAGCGTGGAAGGAGGATATCTTCTCCACTGTTGAGACGGCTACCGAATTTTGCGGCTACACCGAGACAAGCATTGAGGCGGAGGTTCTCGGCATTGGCAGGGACGGCGAAAGAGTGGATATCGCCGAGGAGGGCGACGAGGTTACCGTTGTTCTTGACAGAACACCGTTCTATGCCGAAAGCGGCGGTCAGGTGGGCGACACCGGCGTTATAAGGTCGGCGACCGTGAACATGACAGTTATTGATACGCAGAAGCGCAACGGAAAATTCCTGCACCTGTGCAGAGTTGAAAGCGGAAGCGTTTCTGTGGGGGACAAGGTGACGTGTGAGATAGATAACGAGCGCCGTCAGGCGATTCGCCGAAATCACTCCGCAGCGCACCTGCTTCAGGCAGCACTGAAGCAGACCCTGGGCAACCATGTTGCACAGGCAGGCTCATACGTTGACGAGTACAGAATGAGGTTTGACTTCTCGCACTTTGCGGCGATGACCGAGGCAGAACTCAAGGAGGTTGAAGCCACGGTAAATCGTATGATTTTAGCAGACGCCGAGATAGAGTGCGGCGAAAAGAGCCTTGACGAGGCAAAGAAGATGGGCGCAACCGCACTGTTCAGCGAGAAGTACGGCGAGGTTGTGCGTGTGGTTAAGATGGGCGACTTCAGCATGGAGCTTTGCGGCGGAACCCATGCGGCATCCACCGGTAAGCTGGGACTGTTCAAGATTGTTTCGGAGAGCGGTGTTGCGGCAGGCGTACGCAGAATCGAAGCGGTAACCGGAGCGGGAGTTCTTGCGCTTATTGACGAGAAGCAGGCACTTATCGACAGAACTGCGGCGGCAATGAAGCTTAAAACCGCATCGGAGATTGATACTCGTGCCGAGGCAATTGTCAACGAGAACAAGGAGCTTGAAAAGAAGCTTGAGCAGATTGCCGAGAGAATGGCGGCTTTGCGGACCAAGAACATGATGGCAGGTGTAAGACACTTAAACGGAATAAATATTCTCACCGCACAGGCGGACGGAATCAGCGCAAAGGAGCTTAAGGTGATTGCCGACACGGCGAAGGCGCAGATGAAGGACGGAGTTGTTGTACTCGCTGCGGTTGACGGCGAAAAGATTTCGTTCGTGGCAATGGCAATGCCCGAGGCGGTGGCAAAGGGCGTTCACTGCGGAAATATTATCAAGGAGATCACTGCGGCTTGCGGCGGACGCGGCGGCGGAAAGCCCGACATGGCGCAGGGCGGCGGCAGTGACCCGATGAAGGTGGACGATGCCCTTGCTATGGTTGACGAGGTTGTCGCAAAAATGATTGAAAACAAAACAAATGACTGAATTAAATAATTCTGAGGGGGTGATATATATGAGCGATTGTCTTTTTTGCAAGATTGTGAGCGGCGATATTCCGTCCGCAAAGGTTTTTGAGGACGAAAAGGTCTACGCCTTTAAGGATATCGAGCCTCAGGCTCCGGTGCATATTATAATTGTGCCGAAAGAGCATATTTCCTCCGCCAATGAGCTGACAGACGAAAATGCGGCGGTTGTGGGACATATCTTTGCCGTTGCGGCACAGCTTGCCAAGGAGCTTGGCTTTGCCGAGGACGGCTGGAGAATCGTGAACAACTGCGGCGAGGCAGGCGGTCAGACCGTCGGACATCTGCACTTTCATCTTCTGGCAGGCAGAAATCTCGGCTGGCCTCCGGGCTGATATAATAAAATTGCATACAAAATCCCCTGCGGACTTTTCGCAGGGGATTTGCTTATGTCGGGGGTTATAACGGTACATTTATGACCCGGTTTTATATCCCCGACAGATTTTAGGGGAAAACTTTGTATTTTCGCTTCGGATCGGATGCCGGGACAGATACAATAACGGAAAAATATGATTTTGGTTTCAACGTGGAACGAGTGGACAGAGGGAAACAGCTTCGAGCCTGACGAGCTTTACGGATACGGCTACCTCGAAGAGCTTAAACGAGTATTCGGATAAAGAGTGCTTGAGTGTTAAAGAGCTTTTAAAAACAACCTGATTTAACTTGCGGAGACAAATTTGTGTTTTAACGTGGAAATTATGAAAGGCGGAGATAGCTTGTGAAAAAATTTTCATTGGTTTTGATAGTATTAATGGTCTTTGGCTGCCTGCCTGTGCAGCAGGAGGCGTTGTGTGCGGAAAGCGGCGACAGGGACATAGCGTCAATTTTTTTTGACAAACGGGTAAAAACTCATAATATAAGTAAGCTCATATATAATCCGCTTGTTGCGGCCGAGTCCGGAGAGAATATGCCGATTATAGAATACCTTGAGGCAGATGTTATTGAAAACTATAAAAAATACGTAAACGACACATCTGAAAATTACTTCACCTCGTTTTTGAAGGATAAGGCCGAAAGCTTTGAAGAATTTAAACAGGCGGTCAAGGACGCCGTTATTGTCACAGCGGTAAAATATCCGAACGGGGTGAACAACGTCAAAAAGGTTATGGAGCAGTATGCCGAATACATAGGGGTTACTGTGAGTGACGCAGTACTTGATGATTATTCCAAAATATCGGGCGGAGAGTTTAGCTCGACGACAGAGCTTGCTTCGAGGTTTAACAGTATAAAGTGTGAACGGCAGAAGGGCTCGTCAGGCGGTTCCGGCGGCTCGGGCGGAGGCTCAGGCTCAGGACCGGCAATCGGAGGAATAACGGCAGATGCGGATAGTGTTATTACCGCAGGAAAGCCGAAGGAAATTGATATGAAGTTCGTGGATCTTAATCCCGTTCCGTGGGCTTACAGGGCTATATCCACGCTGTATTCAAAGAATATTATATCAGGCAGAACCGAAACGGAGTTCTACCCGGAGGCACCTGTCAGCAGAGAGGAATTTGCGAAGCTTTTGGTATGCTTGCTCGGTCTTGAAAACGAGCCGTACAATACGGTGTTCGCCGATGCCCCTGAGGGAGAGTGGTATACAAGCTATGTTAATATAGCGTATTCAAACGGCATATGCAGCGGAACGGGCGAATTCGGATTTGACGGATATATTGAGATGCGGCATCTGCAAAAGGTCATGCGTTACTCGTATCAAAGGCAGTTTGCGGAAAGCTGGAATTATAAAAATGAACGAGAAAAAATCGTGCTTGCTGAGGTGTCGGTGTCTGTGGTGTTGGTTGAAAGAAACGTTCCTTATGGGGAATACGAGGAATTTGCGGCCGGAGAGGCTGCACAAAAGGGGTCTTGGTATTTTGGGGAAAATATGCGCTTAGAGCTTTTCCCGTATCTTATAAATCCCGAGGAGAATTTTACGCATTTTCCGTTGGGGGAGCTGGAATCTCATGCGTATGAGGAGTATTTAAGAACGCGATGCGTTTACAAAACAGATGTCAAAGGTGACAGTGTCGGCGGCGGCTGTGCCATGTACGATTTTACTGAAATACAGTGTGGGTTTTTTAAAATAAACCTTCGTGCGTATAAGCCGTCTCGGATATTATTGGCATACGCCGAGCAGCTTGATTCCGAAGGTCGCCCGAGTATGAAGGCGTTAAATTAGGTCAATGTGATAGAGTGGATTGTTCCCGAGGGTGAATGGGAGCTTTTGAGCATGGAACCATACACCGCGAAGTATGCGGAGATACTCGTTATGGAGGGAGAGGTGCTTTCGATAAAGAGAAATTCCGTAATTCGGTAATGGGTGTGTGCGAATTTTTGCTAAAATACGAGAACGAGTATGAGCTGCTTGAACGCCTGCCGGGGTGGAATTTCGTTGAGTGGTCGGCTTTAAACGAGAGAGCGTGGGATGTGAGCTGGGCAACAAATATGTTGTATGCCGAAATGCTTAAACTAATGGGTGAGTTGTATGATGAAGGAGAATTATTCAAAAAGAGCGTGCGTATAAAAAAGGTTATAGAAGATAAAGCCTACAACGGCAGGCTGTTCTGTGACCGTGCAGTGAGAAATGAGAACGGTGTACTTGAAAACACGAAGGAGCTTTCGGAAACAACGCAGTATTACGCCCTGCGCTTCGGCGTAGCTGATGTTGAAGCCGAAGAGTATTCGGAACTGAAACATATGGTTTTTGATGTGTTCGGCGCTCACGGTGCAGATGACGATGAATTTACAAGATATGACGGAATTGAAAAAGCCAATGCCATGCCGAGACTGTATTTGCGAATGGAGCTGTTGAAAAAATATAAAATGTATGACAGGCTTTTCGAAGAAATAAAGGAGTATTTTCTGCCGATGGCGCAGGAGAGCGGCACATTGTGGGAACGTAAATCGGGAGCAACAAGCCGCGACCATGGGTTTGCCTCATACGCAGCGGCTGTGATTTCGGAGGTTTATCGGGATAAGGTATGATTTAATGCCAAAATAATTTGGACGGAGCGAGAAAAATTTGGGGGCGACATTGTTCGGAAGCGGAAATTCAATCTCTTTCCAATGAGCAGTTCGTGTGGCTGATGCAGGGATTATCAATATATCAGCCTAAAGGAATAAAGAAAAATACACCTTGTGACATAGTATAAAATTGCTTTGAATAATTTTGTTTGAACCTATGCCCAAAGCCCTGATGCAGTGTACAAAATTATTCAAAGCTTTTTATTCATTTTTATATGCCCCTCTATGCTCCGCAAATGCCGGAGAACATGCCGACATTTCAAGGTTATAATATGTAGTTGAAATTTGAAAGTTTTGCGGAGGATTAAATTATTTA
>CACXES010000073.1 GCA_902766745.1 uncultured Ruminococcus sp. | reverse complement strand
TATGGGAGATACAAATATGTATAAATTTAAAAGCAAGCAAATCAGTTTCACAGATTTTAATACACCTATCGGAATGAAACTTAATCCAGATAATCGTTGGGTAAAGAAAGCCGAAAGGATTCCATGGGATGAAATAGAACAGCGTTATGCACAGCTTTTCACTAATCGAAAGGGGAATGTTGCAAAGCCACTTCGTCTTGCACTCGGAGCGTGTATTATACAAGCTGAATATGGTTACTCTGATGAAGAAGTAGCTTTGCAAATTCAAGAAACAGCATATCTTCAATTTTTCTGCGGTTATTCGGAATATAATGATGAAAAGCTTCCGTTTGATCCGTCGTTAATGGTATATTTCAGAAAAAGACTTACCCCGGAGATATTAGGGGAAATTAATGAAATGATCATACAAAAGGCTGAAACTGAGGAAATATCTGATGAGGAAGATAATACTACACCACCATCTAACAGCGGAACGATGATAGTTGACGCAACATGTGCGCCGTCACAAATCAAGCATCCACAGGATACGGAGCTTCTGAATGAGGCTCGTGAAATAACAGAAAAAGTCATTGATGAGCTCCATGTTCCCGAAAGCGGTAAAAAGCCGCGTACATATCGTAAAAAGGCAAGGAAACAGTATCTTCAGATAGCTCGCTCAAAGAAAAGAACGGCAAAAAAAGTACGCAAGGCTATAGGTCAGCAGCTTTCATATATCAAAAGAAATTTAAAAACAATTGAAAATTTACCGGTAAAAACAGACAGCTTGTCGAAACAACTTAGGACAAAACTTGAAACTGTAAAAAAGATATACGAGCAGCAAAAGTACATGTATGATAATCATACCCATAGTGTGCCGGATAGGATCATTAGTATAAGTCAGCCATGGCTAAGACCAATTGTCAGAGGAAAAGCAAAAGCCCCTGTTGAATTTGGGGCGAAGCTTGATATCAGTGTTATAAATGGTTTTACACGGCTTGAATATCATAGTTTTGATGCTTATAACGAAGCGCTGAAACTTTCTGACATGATTGAGCGGTACAAAGAACGAACCGGGAGTTATCCGGAGAGAATATTAGCTGATAAAATTTACAGAAACCGCGAAAATTTGGCATATTGCGCAGAACAAAAAATCCGTCTTTCCGCACCGGCTCTTGGCAGACCCAAGAAAGACGAAATACGTGATAAAAAACAAGATTACATTGATGAATCGGAGCGTGTAGAGGTTGAACGCAAATTCAGCCTTGCAAAACGCAAATGCGGAATTGGACTTATAGTGACAAGATTGAAAGAAACAACTTGCCACTGCCTTGCTATGTCCGTTTTGATGCTGAACCTCCGAAAAATCGGCAAGGTTCTTTTTGCGATTTTCTCATGGTTTCAAAAACTTTTAAAATTTTATAATGTTTCGGAAATGGCAATTATTCAGTAGGCATTAAATAGGTGTGTTCTTCGTTCATTGATATAACCTCCGTAAAATATATTTTCGGCGGAACACAAAAAAGAGGTATGCGCATTGTTTTCGCATACCTCCAATTGATTATCGCTTTGAATAATTTTGCTTGAATGTATACCCAAAGCCCTGCCGAAATGTACAAAATTATTCAAAGATTTTTTTAAGTTTTCTATGTCCCTCTATGTTCCGCGAATGCCGGAGAACATGCCGACATTTCAAGGTTATAATATGTGGTTGAAATTACATAGATTTGCGGAGGATTGAATTATTTAAAATATTAAAATGGAGATGAAAGTCGGCAAAAAATTACTGTCATTCCTGCGGAAAATCTTATTGAGGTTTATCTGATTCCGTACAATCTAAACCGCGTTGCTGTCAGGGTTGCTGTCAAAATCAACATTAAAATTAATCCGCCAGCCGTTTTTCGTAATCGGCACGCTTTTCGGCAGGAACCTCTAAAATATCCATGGCCTGCTTGGCGGTAATATGCATATTATTCATCATATTTTTGATTGCCGCGAGCGTGGAATTGTCCATACCGATGGCTATGCCTTCATCTCTGCCCTTGTTCATCCCGAGTATTACGCCCTTATCAAAGCCTCTGTCATATACGCCTTCGCTTAAATTACACATATCACTTACCTCCTTTTCGGTATCCGCCGACATCTTAAAG
>CACXES010000072.1 GCA_902766745.1 uncultured Ruminococcus sp. | reverse complement strand
CTGCAACGGGTTTTCGGGCGAGATTGATATGTCGAAGATATGGAAAAAGGGGTATTCGTCAAAGGGCAAAAATCGGGGTCAGGGACTTCCGATTGTGAAAAAGCTGATTGACACCCACCCCGAAATACTGATAAATACAGAAATAAAAAATAACCTGTTTGTACAGGATTTGACTATAACGAAATAAGGTGATGAAAATGAATAATAAAACTATATGGATTACACTCGCCAATCCGATGAATATAATTTTACTTTTATTGATGATTATATTTATACGGTCATTAATACTTGCGGTTGTGTTAAACATCAGAATGAAAGCGGCAAAGCGTTCTCCCACGCAGGCGAATGCGTGGAGAGTTTACAAAACACTTTGTAAGTTCGGTATCGGAATAAGAAACCATCCGAAGGTCTGGGGCGAATACCGGGATATGTTTTACAAAATAAACCAATCGCCCGATGTTCCGTCTGAATTAAAACAAAAACTTAAAGACCGACTTATAAAGAAAGGTCTTTATATCAACAATATGAGAATTATTGATAATTATAAGGGATAGGTAATATAGAGTTAAGGAAAGGAAGATTAATTATTATGGAACAACTTAGGGCGTTAATACCAATGATTTTTGGAATTTTATGTTATGTGTTATTTTACAAGTCGCTGAAACGATTATATATTCGTTTGATAAGCAAAAAAAATATTGCAGGAATTTTTGCTGTCTTTTTCCTGACGGGGCTTATATATTTTCTTGGATTTTTTGCTCTTGCCGGAGCATTGACGCAACTAAGGAAGGAAAGGGATCAACTTTTTGCGAGAATTGCCGTATCGCCGTCCGATCAGACGGCGGACGAACTGATTGCGTATGTTCAGCAGTATGGATGTGAAAATAACCCCAATGCGTGGAACAAACTGCGCAGTATATGGATTACATTTAACGAAAGTCCAAATGTGTCCACCGAAAAGAAAAAGCAGCTGAAACAATTTTTGATGTTGCAAGGACTTACGATGCACTATCAGGATGCAAAAATTATCGACAACTGCAAACTATGATATTTTCCGCTTATGCGGTTGATATAAAATAATATTAAAAAAACGGAAGGAAGATTTTTATGAAGAAAAAAATTATAGCTGCGGCAGCGGCGATGGCTATGTTAATAGGCACAACTGCGTTTGCATATGAATATCCGCAGGAAAAAGACGAAAGCGACGATCCTATGAATAACAGCCTGTTCGAGATTGTAGCGGATGTGAATTCGGATATAGAATTTTTTGATCTTTCTGATTTCAAAAGAGACTACAATGAAGATAAAAGCAAAAGCAGAATAATCAGATATACCATAGACTATTCAGGTAATGTATCAAGCGAAATTATTACAGATTATTTGAATGACGATGAATATTACGATCGGTTGGACGAATATCTCGGCTATGATGAAATGTACACGGAATACAATGACGGTATTGTGTGGACTGATTGGCATACTCGTGAAGAACCATATGTCTTCACGGATATAAACGGTAAGTATTATGTGTTTGAAGACAACATGAGACCTGCTTGGAGTTGTGATTACAACATTGGGCTTATGCAGGAAACTCAGGTAGACTATACATACGTAGGAAACGAAAATGGAACATACGAATTCGGCGATGACAATACATATTTTTATACAATTTTTTCGGATGATGCAAATTATTATTTTGCAAAAGCAAGCATAAGTATGTTTGATGACAACGGTTATGCCTTGATGAAGTATAACGGAAAACAGTATGTTGTTAAATTAAAAAGAGGATTTATACCAACAGTATTCTATAACGGCGAAAAAATAAAATTTGACCAAATACCTGTTATAGAAAACGGCAGAACACTTGTTCCGCTGCGCGCAATATTCGAAAAATTAGGCGCTGATGTAGAATGGAACGAAGATACTCAGACTGTAATCGCAACAAAGGATGATACAAAAATATCACTTACAATAGATAACACAGCCGCTTCCAAAAACGGCGAAAGCATTACTCTTGATGTCCCGGCAAAGGTAGTAAATGGCAGAACTCTTGTTCCTGTTCGTTTTTTGGCTGATTGCTTTGGTGTTGATGTTGATTGGGACGGAACAATGCAGAGAGTATCTCTTACTTCAAAATGATATTTTCCGCTGCTGCGGTTGATATAATACAATACATTAAGAAAGGATGTTTTTATGAAAAGAACAAGCAAAGTCATAAGCATAATGCTGTCGGTATTTATGCTTATGCAAATGATGACAGGAGTGGTTTTTGCCGCATCGAAATTACCGACAGATTTGCACTGGGATGAGGATTACGGACTGACGGCTTCATACAGCACAAATCCGAATGTGGAAATTTATTTAATTAACTTCTATAAGGACGGTAAATTTATAGACAATATGTCGGATGAACATAATCCTGAATGGGGTTCAAGAGATGAAGATACATGTATGGATGCGGTTGATATCATAGAAGAGCACGGTAGCGGCACATATACATTTAATGTTGGAGTATGTACGGATACATACGAGGAATACAACAAAACCTGGGATCCGGATACTCTCCATGTATCGGAATGGAGTGAAATGAGTCCTGAATTTGTTTATAAAAAGCCGTCGGCAAAGCTCCCAACTCCTAAAATTACAAGTTTTGCAAACGGGGATATAAGTGCAAGCTATATACCAAACGAAAATATTGATTGTATCGAGATAAATTATTATATTTCTTGGGGAGGAAATGAAAAGGTCGGTGTATACATCGGGTTTTATACTCCCAACAGGTTTGAAGAACAATATAAATCATCGGTTTCAGAGGCTTTGAATCATTTTGAGAGACTTGCAAATGTATATCAAGGTTTTGATGCTTCAAAGTATAATAAGAGCAATGCAGTATTGAGTGCTGCAATACGCACTAGAACAAAATATGTAAACAAGATTTCATCAAGTGATGAATCAGCAATGGTTTTTTACGGTTCAAGCACAGGGGATGAACCGCAAGATAAACCTATTGACAGAACTGTTGTTTCGGAAAAATATTATAACGCTGCAAAAATTTGTTATGACCTCGGAATTATGCCAAAAATCTATGAGAATTACAACCAAAATGTTATCGGCAGTGAATTTAATGCCGTGTATAAGGCTCTTACCGGTTATGACGGCGACGCTTCTGCCGACAGCGAGCTTACATATTCCGACATAATTGTTGATTTGGTAGATGGTCTCGGATATACCCCCGCTGTTGAGTATAATGGCGGAAGACCGCTCGGAAGCCTTCTTGTTGCAAGTCAGCAGGGGCTTACAAAGGGAGTTTCTTTATCGAAAGACAGCAAGGTTGCATATGAGCAGCTTGCACAGCTTGTATATAATTCTCTTGAATGTCCTCTTATGAAGCAGATTTCCTGGGGTATGGATCCGGTGTACGACATTACTGACGATACTCGGTTATATCAACTCGGTTATTCAAAATATACAGTAAATGCAGAAATATCGGGAGATAATGCGGCGGTAAAAGGCAAGGTGTATAACAAGGCGAACAAAAAGGGCATTGAGGCGGATACTCAGCTTACAATTTCCGATAACGACATAAAAACATATACTGACAAGGGCATGAAGCTTTATGTTAAAGACGGCAATATATTAAGCGGTATTCCGTATTATTACGCAAGAGTAAAAATAAACAACGGCGATAAAGAAACAACAAGCAAAAATGTATTGCTTAATCTTGAAGCATACGGATATTCAAAATACAAAATAGGCGATGGCGAATATACTGCCGTTCCCGATTCAAATACGGTTGAATATACTCTTGACCCGATAAGCGGAGATAAAACCGTAACGGTTGATTTTGCAAATTCGGATGAAAGCAAAAAAACATCATCAAGCGCAATAATAAAGCTGATAAACAAGCACACGGTTACATACAAGGTAAACGGAAATGTTTTTGAAACAGTTGAGGTTGATTGCGGCAGTGCAATTCCCGCACTCGACAAAACGCCCTCTGTTGACGGATTCCGTTTTGACGGCTGGAAGGACATTCCCGAAACAATGCCGGATGAAGATATTGTTGTAGAGGCAATAATGACGGATGTGTCGGCGGCAATAGCAACAGGCAGTGCAGGCGAAAACGCAGCTTGGGCATTATCTCAGGACGGCACACTCACAATCAGCGGTATCGGGGCTGTATCGGATTTTGAAAATTTCACTTATAATGAAAACGTGAAATCGGTGATAATCGGCGATGGAATAACAAACATAGGTGATTTCGCTCTTGCCGATCTTAATAACTGCGAAACCGTAAAGATAGGCAAAGGCTTGAAAACCGCCGGTATTCAGTTTATGTACGGTTCAAAAGTAAGTGAGGTAATTGTTCCTGCAAATGTAGCGGAAATAAAAGAGGGCTTCTGTGGCAAAAACCAAAGTTCCGGGCTTAAATTATATGTTTATAACAAAGACCTTGTAGGCTGCAATTTTATATCGGAAGGTACATTGTATGGATATAGCAACTCTACACTAAGCGCAGCAGCAACAGAAAAAAATCTTGAATTTGTATCAATCGACCCTGATTTTGCAATCAACAATGGTGCTGACGAAACAACAGACAAAAATGTTAAAATCAGCTTTAACGATTATGCAAAGAATGATTTTAAGCAGTACAAGATAAATGACGGCGAATACACGAACATTGACGCCAATGACATTGATTTTGTTTTGGACAGCGCAGACGGTGAAAAAACAATCAATATTACATTTAAAAATGACAGTTATGAGATTTCAAAAACTCATAAAATCATATTTAACAACAAGCACAAAATAACATTCAAGGCAGACGGAGAGGTAGTTGATGAGCGTACATTCGGATGCGGCGCACAAATCCCGGTTATTGACGGAACAAAGGCACCCGCAAAAGAAGGATATGTATTTTTGGAGTGGAACACTCTTCCGAAGATTATGCCCGATAGCGATATAACCGTGTCGGCACTTTACTTAAAGAAACCCGAAACTACTTTACTTGATACCATTCTTACGGAGCAAGAAAAGGCAGAAGGCATAAGCGTAAAATCCGACATTACCGTTGCTGATGAAAACGAAAACATT
>CACXES010000071.1 GCA_902766745.1 uncultured Ruminococcus sp. | reverse complement strand
GTTATACCTTTTGGGATAAAATCTAAAATGTTTTCTTGTTCCTTTGTGTTTGCTCGGCGGACTGCAAGGGTTATAATCTCCGCACCTGCATCCTTTACCGCAGCTTCAATTAGATTAAGAGAATATTTTCCCGAACCTAAAATAAAACGGGAATTAAATTCGTGGCCACCGATAACAAGTTTGTCATTATTCATTTGCAATTCCTTCTTTCTATACTTCGTATTCTTCTGCTATAATTCTTAAGACTGTGTGCGCCTGATGTGCAGCACACAGCATCACTCTTGTAGATACAAGTCCGATTCCGTCTTTTATATCGCTTACTTCATCACCACAAAGATAAAACCGTTTTGAGACTTTTCTTGTTTTTATCAAATTAGCACTATCTAAGCCTGCCATACCTGATGCAGCAACAATGTATTTATTCGGCATTTCAGATAAAACAAAGTTGACAATATTTGCTTTTGCTTCTGCGTTGTCAAAAGCTTCACAGATAATATCGGCATCCGCAAGCACATCCTTTGCATTGCTTTCATCAAGGCAAATTGTATGTATCTTGGTTTCAAGATAAGGATTTATTTCTTTTAGGTTATTCTGCAAAGCTTCTGTTTTGCACATTCCAATTTGATTTGCTTTATACTGCTGACGGTGCAGATTGGTTATATCCACCTTATCAAAATCAATCAGTATAAGTTTCCCTATACCAGCACGAGCAAGTGAAATGGCTATGTTTGAGCCAAGACCGCCGAGACCGCATACTGCAACGGTTGTGGATGAGATTTTCTTTTGAAACTCAATCCCGTGTCGGTCATCTAACGCTTGTATCCATTCTTCTTTACTTGGAATCATATCAGCCACCCCCCACAAAGCTTACAACCTCAACACTGTCGCCATCCTTAAAAATTGTATCAGAATACTGTGCTTTAGGAACTATATCGCCGTTAAGCTCTACTGCAACACGCATTAAGTCGTAACCTGAAGAATTAAGATATTCCGCAACAGACTTACCGACTACATCTAAATTTTCTCCGTTAATTCTTACCACTCAAATCACCTCCAAAAATTGCAACAAAAAAGGAGCTACCGATTTGGTAACTCCTAAGATTACTTAAGTTTTCCTAAAACTCTCGTTCAGGCATCCCTACGTTGGCATTATCCAAATCAGGTTCTCGGTCGAAGGTTTTACCTTCCTCTCAGCCTGTAACACAAGCTCCCGTTTCTTATTCTGTTTTGTATATTATATCACTTTATAATAAAGATTACAATACTTTTTGAAAATTTTATACAGCTTGTTAATTTCAAATAACTAAATTCAGTTAAATGCAAGTTAAGGGGATAAAATTATTAATTTTATGCACTAATGTCCCCTTAAGTGCTATTTTCGTATGCGATAATCTTGATTTCGTGCATAAACTTTATAGGCTTTTTTCTTTGTTTAAGGCGTATCATTTTTTGGATTATATGAACAAAACCGAAATATCATTATACTTGTTTTACTATATCAATAATCTGATTTATATTCTTCTTTCCAAAAGATACGTGTTCATCGTTTATAACAAGACATGGAACACTCATAACATTATATTTTTTCTTTAACTCTTCAAAATGCTGGAGGTCGTACACTTCTGCTTTAATATTTTTGTTTTTTGTTGCAATGCGCTGACAGGCAATTACCAAATCGGGGCACATAGTACAAGACAAAGATACTAAAATCTTCATATCTGTGCTTTTTTGAATTTCTTCAAGTTCCTTTAATGTATCTTCATCTATTGTCTGTCCGGGACCTGCCGCATTGTAAAGCCCCAGTACAAAAGATGTAAACTCATGTCCTCCCGGCACACCATGAAATGCAATTCCCAAGTCAATTCCATCCTCTGAAAAGACTCGCACACATGGAGCAAGATTTGATTGGTCATTTTTATCAGCTACCATGACTGTAAGCTTGTCCGTAAGGTCTGCAAGATTTGTTATATAATTTTCCAATTCTAAAGACACAGGGCGATTATCAAGATACAGCTTAAGGATAAGCTTGCGTTCCATTTTTGAAAATACTCCCTCTAACTGTGCTTTCATTTCTGCTGTAAATATATCATCCGAATCATCAGATGCCTCAGCGGTTTTTGGTGCATTTGAATAGTCTGTCATTCTTGTAACGGGAGGCTTCGGATGAAGACCTGTTTTTCTCTGCATTTCGGCAACATATTTTTCAAGCTCCGTAGCCGCCAATGCACCATCACCTGTAGCTGTAACCACCTGACGGAGAGGTTTAATACATACATCGCCTGCTGCATACAATCCATCAATAGTCGTTTTTTGACTTGAGTCAGTTATAACATAGCCGTATTCATTTAACTCTGCAATATCTTTAACAAGCTCTGTATCAGGAGAATATCCGGCAAACACAAATACTCCGAAGTTATCTCCGTCTTCTGCTTGATATTCGGTAACATCTCCGGTTTTAGTGTTTTTATATCTAATATAATTAAGACCGTTTTCACCGCTTACTTCTTCGACAACTGTGTTATAAATAACAGTTATTTTTTCGTGATTTTTCGCCGGTTCTGCAACTGTCGCTGCACAAGTAAAATCATCACCACGGACAAGAATTGTTACATGGCGGGCAAATTTAGTTAAGAATACACTTTCTTCTGCCGCAGCAAAGCCTCCGCCAACTACATAAACCTCTTTCCCTGTAAAAAATTCTCCGTCACATGTAGCACAATAAGCAACTCCTCGGCCTTTGTGTTCTTCTTCTCCTTTAAATCCTATAGTTCTCGGATGTGCACCGGTAGCAAGCAGAATTCCTAAACATTGAAAATCCCCACGGCTTGTGTGAACGGTTTTAACAATATCATCCATTTTCAGGCTTTCTGCTTCCGCCATTAAAAATTCTGCTCCAAAGGTTTCTGCCTGACGGCGCATAGTTTCGGTAAGCTCTTTTCCGCTTATTTTTCCTAAGCCCGGATAATTTACAACCTCATGTGTAATGGTAATCTGACCGCCAAACTGTTCTTTTTCAAGAACTAACACACGGTATCTTGCACGAGCCAGATAAATGGCGGCGGTAAGTCCTGCCGGACCGCCGCCTATCACTACAACATCATATAAATTATCTTGGTTAATGTTTTGTATATTACTCATTATAACTGTCCTACGAGATCAAGACTAGGCTTTAATGTTTCAGCACCCGGCTGCCAGTTAGCAGGACAAACCTGGTCGCCGTGTGCGTGAACGAACTGACATGCCTGAACCTTACGGAAGAGTTCTTCTGCGTTTCTGCCTACATTTCCGGCAGTAACCTCGTAGCCTACAATTTTACCTTCAGGATTTATGATAAAGGTGCCGCGTTCTGCTAAACCGTCAGCTTCGATTAAAACCTCAAAATCTCTTGAAATTTCATGTGTCGGGTCAGCAAGCATAGGATAATTGATTTTTTTAATTCTTTCAGATGCATCGTGCCATGCTTTATGAACAAAATGTGTGTCGGTAGATACAGAGTATATCTCACATCCCACATTTTTAAAATCCTCATACTTATTTGCTAAATCTTCCAACTCCGTTGGGCATACAAAGGTAAAATCTGCAGGATAGAAAAAGAACACACTCCATTTACCTAAAATCTCTTCTTTGGAAACCATCTTAAAATCGTCTCCGTGAAATGCGTAAGCTTTAAAATCTGAAATTTCTTTGTTAATCAATGACATAATTTTATTCTCCTTTACTTTTTAATTTTATGCTTTCCAAAGGCTATGCTGATTGCAAAAGGCATATACTGCTTTTACGCTGTCTCCCTTGGATAATGAAAAGTTTGCCTTCGGAGGTGTGTTTGGCGAAAGTCTCTTGTACTGGAATCCGTCATCACTCTCAACACACACCCACTCGATATAATGCTGGGGTTCCATCGGATGTTCGACCGAACCGACTGAAACGATTACCGTATCACCTTCTGTTTTATATACGGGAATATGTTTTTCTTCGGATGC
>CACXES010000070.1 GCA_902766745.1 uncultured Ruminococcus sp. | reverse complement strand
TTGCCGGAGGAGGTTGATATGCTTGTTACAGGCGGAGGTACAGCGGTATACAGCTACGACAGTGCAAGAGACCGTATGTTTAAGATTGATTTCTCTGATATTACATCCGGTGATAAGGTTTTTGTGTGCTTAAGTACTTCAAATTCTGCAAGAATGATAGTAGTTTACGAATAAAAGGAGGCTTTTGGCATTGAGAAAGATATGTATTTTATTAACCATAGGTATGCTTTTGGGAATGCTTCCTGCATATGCGGACGATTCAGCATCGGCGGCTGTTGTAGATTCTTATGTATGGCAATTTGCTCCTCAAGGTACAAATGGATGGTATAATGTAGTGTATCAGGGCGGAGAATGGGTTAACATGGAAATAGGAAGCAAAGGAACTTATGTTGCGTCGGGCGGTTATCCCACCATTGAATCAAGCTGTCTGAATACAGGTGACAAGGATGTTGCATTTAAATTTGTTGCCCCCGCAAAGGGTATGGTAAGACTCAGAGGCGAAGTTAAGGGTACAGACTCCAATTATGCACGAGGCGACGGTACTGTTGCGTCAATTTTAAAGGGGCAACGGGAATTGTGGTCAAGCAAGGTTACATGGACAGCCCCTGCCGGCTATGACATAACCACCTCGGTCAGGAAGGGCGAAGTGCTTTATTTTGTATTAAATAAAAACGGAAACAACGGCTTTGACTGGACTTATTGGCTCCCCACGGTTGAATATCTGGGGATGGAATATGTAGGCAGCGGAAGCATGTACAAGCATTTTGAAAAGCAAGGCGACACACTCACCGAGCTGCCGTATGATTCTGAAAAGGACGCATATGTTGCCTCGGACGGCAAAGCGCTTATAAGTGATTATCAGCTTATGGCAAGTGATAAAATAACGCTGGTGAGAAGATACGAGGTTCAGGAAATCGGACTTTATCGTGTTTTTGCGGAAACAATTGCGGGAGATTCAAGGGGCGGTAATTCAATATTCACCGTTTATAAAAATAATGAAAAGGTATCCGAGCAATTGGTTTTAGGTGACGAAGACGGCACGCTTGATGTCCGTATGCTTGGATATCCGGGTGATACAATTGATGTAGAGGTAAAGGCAGAGAAGTTCATGGGATACAATTGCATTGAGTGGAGCTGCAATGTTTCAAAATATATCGGCGAATTGGCAGCCGATAAAATGATTACAAGTCAGGGCTACGCATATGCAACAAACAGTAAGGTTCCTCTTACATATTACATAGGTATGGAACAGGGCACGAACGGCACGGAATTTTATACTACAAAATATGATGTAAGACTTCCCATGAATTATAATACCTCGACAAACAGATGGGAAACCGTAACTCAAAGCGGCGGAGGCTATATAGGAGTAAACGGTGTCTATCCGGAAAATAAATACGGTGACTCCGGATTTGAAATCACGGTGGCAGAGGATGGAATTTTAAAGATAGACGGAAAATTCGGTGTAAATGATGCAAGCGACGGCGTGCTGATAAAAATCAATCATAATGGCGAACCTCTTTGGTCAAGCCGTACCGGGGATGAGGAATCCGTAAGATGGGATGAGCCATATGTTGATTCTTATTTCAACTATAATGTTAACGCAGTGGCAAAGGTTAAAAAGGGTGATAAGCTTGAATTTACCTTCAACAAGTGGCGTAAGAACTCGAATGATGCTGTGGATATAAATAATATAAGTTTAAGCTACATAAACGGCGATTATGTTTCCGAGACAACAAGGTGGAAGCTGGAAAACAGCATTGTTATAGATGTTTTAAATAAAACCGTCCGCAAATGCGGCGTGGTTAATCCGGCAGATGTATTTTTGGAGAACGGAACCACCTATATTTCCGTAAACGATGCGAAAGCAATTTTCGGAAAAGATGTTTCACCGGAAATTAACCTTAACGGTGTCGGTTATTCACCCTTGCGCAATGCTTTGGAGAATGACGGAAGGTCAGTTGTCTGGGCTGCCGACAGATTGGTATTGATTCACGACGGGATTCCCGTAATGTTCGGCTGGTCAGAGCTGAGCGAAATCAAAACAGCTATGAAAGGAGGAGGTTTGTTTGAATAAGAGAATAGCTTCAATTGCTTTAATCCTTGTGATGCTTTTATCTGCGGTGCCTACCTTTACATATGCTTCCTCAGGCAAGGTTGCTACGGCGGCATACGGCACACCCGTAATTGATGGTGAAATAGACAGCGTATGGGATAAAACAAACTATAATATAGTACAAAACTGTAACAAAACAGGCGAGGATAGATTTAAGGGCTGGTTCAAGGTGCTTTGGGAAGAAGATTATATTTATGTTCTCGCCAAAACATATACAACACAGTTCAGTAATGGTTCTAATCCCTGGGAGCAGGATTCTGTGGATGTATATATCGACGAAATAGTAAAAGGCCAGATAGGATATGATAAAGACGATTATCAGACCCGTATCAACTTTGAGTCTACAATAACCGGTAATAACTATCCTGATTTCGACAAGATTATAGGAAAATCGGTTACAGGCGACAATTTCTTTGTATCGGAAATGGCAATTCCGCTTGTCACAAAGAAAACAAGTAATGGCTTGGAATTGGGTTTTGAAATACTCATGACGGCTTCGGAGACGCTTGGCGTTGAAATGCGTGAGTATCTTTGGAACACGGAAAAAGGCTGGCTCTACAATAATACCGGCTGTTACGGTAAATTGGTGCTTAAGGACAGCGTGAATGTTGAGAATTTTACAGAGCCTGAGTTTGTTCCTGCAAAATCAAGTGTAAAATTCCGCGGTATAGATTCAAATCTTTATAAAGAGCCGAATAAATACATAACAGATGTAGTTACAACGTTTGACGGAACGGTTTATAATGTGCCTATTCTTCATGTTCAGGAATATGCCTCAATGGCAATAGAGGATGTTGCGAAAATAATCGGCGGAACTGTCGAAAACGGCGATACTCTTAAAAAGTATGTGAGGTATTCGGGCCGGGACAAGGATGATCTTATAAGCATCAAATATACAGAGGGCAGCGAGATAGCCGATTATTCAGACACTCATCTCTCGCCCGAAAACGGATATATGCGGGATGACCTCTACACTGAATATGGTTATGAGAAGGACGATGGCTACCCTACTCCGAATCCCAAATACCTTTCGGATAAGCTTACGGCGCCCAACCATCTTATGCTTGACCGTGAGCCTGTTATGTACAACGGAAGGCTGTTTATACCACTCAGCTCGCTTATGGCACCGCTTCGCTATTCAATGCATTATGACAGATTTAATAAGACCTTGGAAATTACAACGGGTAAAAATTATCCGGACACTGAGGTTGTAATTTATGCAAAGGATTACGGTGCAGTAGGTGACGGTAAGACAAACGATCTGAAACCGATTTTAAAGGCTCTTAATGCCGCATTTGCATCAGGAAAGCCCTCGAAGGTTGTTTTAGAGCCAAACAAGGTTTATTTGTTAGGCTCCCGTCAGGACAGCTTATCGTTATTCGAGATTGAATACATTAATAACTTTACATTTGACGGTCAGGGAAGTACACTCCGTTGTGTGGGGCCTACAAACACCTTTGCGAAGATTGCCAATTGTGCAAATGTAAAATTCGTAAATATGGAAATAGAATATGCGGAGCAGCCTGTTTCTCATGGAATAGTGACAGATATCAATGAGGATGAATTGTATGTGGAGCTTGAAGTCCCCGAGGGATTTCCGCTTCCCTCGTTTCCGGAGTGGCAATTTAATTACTATAGCAACGGATATTGGTATACAATGGTCTGCGACCCTGTAAAGCCGCGTCCTAAGTTCGGGGTCAGCACATTTATGGATGGTGTAAATACAATATTACCCGTAGAGGGCAAGGACAGAACTTATCGTATGTATCTTAAATCCAAACAGTATATCAGAGAATCTGATATAGGAGATCGCTTCCTGATTATGAACAGAACCGGCACATATAATGTAGGCGAGAATACACATGACGGCCTTATCCACGGAGGATTAATGTGGATATACAGAAGCGGTGATATAACACTTGAGAATTTCAACTTTTACGGTTCGGTATATAATGGCTTAAACCTTGGTGAAAACTGGGGTGATATAAACCTTATTAACTGGGGCTTAAAGGTTAAAAACGGAACAATATGTAATACAAACTCAGACGGTATTCACTGCTGGGATAACCGAGGCAGCCTAATCATGGACGGATGTACCATGATGATGACTCTTGATGACCAGATTAACACAAATAACTCGTCAAGATTTATCTACAATTATAATAAGGATACTTTAACCTTTGATTCACCTTTTGCTGCTGAATTAAGGGTAGGCGACGAACTGTTATTTGTGGACGCAAATGACGATGCCAAAACTCACCGGATATTAGGCTCAGCCTTTGTAAAAGCATTTTCGAAAAATTCCGACGGAAGCTTTCATGTAACTATAGACAGGCATGTTGAAGGAATTGATACCTCGAGAATGCCGAGCGGTGCCGACAGCCGTACCGTTGTATTTAACAACGAGTGCACAAACAAGGAATCGGCCATAGTAAACAGTAAATTCGCATATTCACGGCGTTATGCATGGATTACAAAGAGCAAAAACTCATTATTCGCATACAACTATGTATATGAAAACGGCGGCAGTGCGATTGCGGCAGGTGACGAAAGACGTGCGCAAAAATGGGAGGGCTCATTTGCTAATGCGTTTACAATGAGTAATAATCTTATCGTAGCACCTGATTTGGTATCGACTGTTGACTATCCTGTTCAGATACAATGGCAAACCGGTCGAATGAATGATGAGCCGGCATTGATTGACGGATTTTTGATGGAGAACAATGTAATTGACTCGGGCAGGATGGATACTGCACTTAAGGCTAATGCGATTGATGGTTTTTATCTTTTGAACAATAAGTTTATGAGTACGGTAGACCTTAAGAGAGCGGGCGCACCTATTGTTATTAAAAATAGCAGAATTGAAAAAATAGATGGTATCGAATATGATTTTAAGCAGCCGGTAGATGCGGCAATAAATATTAGTGCCTGTGATTATGATCCGGAGGATATCACAAATATAGATATTGTATCTAAAAATGCAGAAAATGTGTATTTAGAATACTAAAATCGGGTTTTTATGGGATTTGGCTATATGCCAAATCCCGGGTTTTTAGGAGAAAATATAATTTATCGGTACAAATTAAATGCAGGGAGGGTTTTATTTGAATAAAAGAATAATCTCAGGGTTTTTGGCACTTATCATTCTTGTGTGTGTATTTCCTGTCTTTGCCTATGCTTCGAATTTTTCGGAGGAAGAGAATAAATACATAACAGATGTGACAACGAAATTTGATGGTGTAATTTACAATGTCCCTATCCTCCTTGTTAAAGAATATCCTTCAATGGCAATTGATGATGTTGCAAGAATAATCGGGGCAACAGCGGAAAACGGCAACACACTTAAAAAGAAAGTCAGATACAGCGGACAGAACAGTGATGACACCGTAACAATCAAATATACTGCAGGAAGTGAGCTTGCTGACTATTCCGATACTCATTTAAAACCCGAAAACGGGTATATGAGAAATGATGACAATTATACGGAACGCGGATATCAGGCAGAAGCAGGTTATCCTATACCGGAGTCAAAGCATCTTTCGGATAAGCTTACGGCTCAGGGACATCTGATGCTGGATCGTGAGCCGACCATGTATAACGGAAAGCTGTTTATACCTTTAAATTCGCTTTTGGCACCGCTTCGGTATTCAATTCACTTCGATCGCTTTAATAAGGTTTTGGAGATTACAACCGGTAAGAATTATCCTGATACCGAGGTTGTAATTTATGCAAAAAACTACGGCGCAGTCGGTGACGGAAAAACAGATGATTTGAAGGCTATTCAAAAAGCAATTAATGCAGCACTTGCATCGGGCAGACCTTCAAAGGTTGTTTTAGAGTCAAATAAGGTGTATCTTTTAGGCTCGCGTCAGGACAGCCTGGCACTGTTCAACCTTGAGGGCGTGGAAAACTTTATTATAGACGGACAAGGAAGCACGCTTCGCTTCAAAGCGCCTACGAACACATTCGGTCAGCTTGTCGGGTGCACCAATGTAAAGCTGGTTAATATGGAAATAGACTTTGCAGAGCCCCCGCTTTCACAAGGAACTGCAGTGAATATTAATACAAGTGAAATATATGTAGATGTGGAAATTCCTGAGGGGTTTCCGCTCCCGTCATCACCTGAGTGGGCTTTTAATTGCTTCGATAACGGATGGTGGTACACAATGGTCTGCGACCCTGTGAAGCCGCGTCCTAAGTTCGGGGTCAGCACATTTATGGATGGTGTCAAAACGATTTTGCCGGTTAAGGGAAAGGACAGAACTTATCGGATGTATTTGAAATCGTCCCGGTATTTAAAGGAATCCGAAATCGGAGATCGGTTTCTGATTGAAACAAGAACCTCGGCATATGATGTAGGGGAAAATACGCACGACGGACTAATTCACGGCGGGTTTTTATGGATATACAGAAGCGGTGATATTACAATCGAAAATGTTAATGTTTACGGTTCGGTATATAATGGTATAAACATGGGCGAAAACTGGGGTGATGTAAATCTTATTAATTGGGGACTTAAGGTCAAGGATGGGGCTATATGTAATTCAGGCTCCGACGGTATTCACTGCTGGGATAACCGAGGCAGCCTTATCATGGACGGCTGTAGCATGATGATGACCCTTGATGACCAGATTAATACAAATACCTCCTCCCGATTTATATTTAATTATGATGAAGATACCTTGACCTTTGATTCGCCTTTGGCTGATGAATTAAGAGTAGGTGATGAGCTTATGTTTGTTGATGCAAATTACGATGCCAAAACTCACCGGATATTAGGTTCAGCCTTCGTAAAAGCGTTTTCAAAAAATTCCGACGGAAGCTTCCATATAACCATAGACAGGCATGTTGACGGCATTGACTGTACAGCTATGCCG